>JACQEC010000022.1 GCA_016200765.1 Chloroflexota bacterium
CGCCACTGAAGGTGTTCGCGATCAGGGCGTCAGCGATGGCTGCCTTATTACCTCCGCTAACAACGCCGACGATGTGATCAGCTTCTCATCGCGAGGCCCGACTTCCGATGGGCGGCTCAAACCCGACCTCATGGCTCCCGGCACGCACATTCAAGGCCCCGCCTCACAGGTAGCCGGGTACACCGGAACAGACGTATGTAACGCCTACTATCCAGCCAACCAGACCCTCTATACGTGGTCGTCCGGCACGAGCCACGCCACACCCGCGGTATCCGGCGCGGCATCCCTGCTCTATGAATACTATGGCCGGGTGTGGAACCCCGGGTGGGCTCCCAGCCCAGCCATGCTCAAGGCCCTCCTGCTCAACACTCCACGCTACCTAACAGGCACCGGCGCGAACGACACGCTCCCCAGCCCCAATCAAGGGTGGGGCGATGTCAATCTTGGGTTGGCCTTCAACGCCGTGCCGCGCCTGCTGCTCGATCAACTGATCGTCTTCACCGACACCGGCCAGGTGGTCACCGTCACCGGCTCCATTTTCGACTCGCGCCAGCCGTTCCGTGTCTCGCTGGTCTGGACCGACGCGCCCGGAAGCACAACGGGCAACGCTTACGTAAACGACCTTGACTTGGAGGTCACAGTCGGAGATAGCATCTATAAGGGTAACGTCTTTGTCGGCGCGCAGTCGGTGAGCGGCGGCTCCGCCGATCCTCGCAACAATGTTGAAAACGTCTTTCTTCCGCAGGGACTTACCGGCACATTTACAGTGCGCGTCATTGCGCGTAACATCGCAGGCGACAGTATCCCCAACAACACTGAGCCCGCGGATCAGGACTTTGCGCTGGTGGTCTACAATGCCGGCAGTGGACTATCCATTACCGGCGTCCAATCCGATGATGCGTTAGGCAACGCTAATCGCATCGCCGAGCCGGGCGAAAGGGTTGCACTGCAAATATCGTTGTTGAACAGCAGTACACTCACGGCGACCAACGTTAGCAGTATCCTCACCGCCACGAGCAGCCTAGTCACGGTGACGAATGGAACCTCTGCTTATGCTGATATGACACTCGGCGCGCCTCAACCAAATCGCACGCCGTACCAGATCAGCATCAGCCCTGCGCTGGCCTGCGGCAGCGATGTGGAGTTTCTGCAAACAGTGACCTTCAACAACAACCAGACCTTTACTCTGCCACTTAGCTTGCCAACGGGCACCTCGTCTCTGGGGCCCGTGATGAGCATCACATATACTGGCACCGCGGTTCTCATTCCCGACAACAACCCGATGGGCGTTACCGTTACCCTGACCATGACCGGATCGGGCGTCATCGGCGATGTCAATGTCCATATGACCATCGTCCACACCTACGACGCTGATCTAGCGCTCTATTTGATCTCCCCACAGGGCACTGCGGTTACGCTGTCCAATCACAACGGCGGAAACGGCGGCGGCTACCTTAACACCACCTTTGACGACAGCGCGGCGACGTGGGTCGGGGCCGCCAGTGCCCCGTTCTCCGGCGTGTATAAACCCGACAGTCCGCTGTCCACGCTGAACGGCGAACCCATTTCGGGCGTCTGGGCGCTTCATGTCACGGACAACGTGGCGGCGGACGTCGGAACGATTAATGCGTTTGCGTTGGATATCCAGACGGCGGTCTACACCTGCGTCGCTCCGTGGGCTAACCACGTCTTTCTCCCCACTCTGCTGCGTTGACCGGCCATAGATTGGTGGTACAATCGAAATAAGGAGAACAATCCAATGCCTGGTGCTCGCCGACGTCCCCGCGGCTCTGAAACGCCGCGTGCAACCGTGTTACCGCAGTACCCACTGCTTCCACTGCGCGAAACTGTGCTCTTTCCGCAAGCCACGTCATCGCTTCTGGTTGGACGAGAGCGCTCGATGCATGCGCTCGAAGAAGCGATGAATTCCGATCAACTGATCGTCGTCGCCGCGCAGATGAAGTCCGACGCAGCCGACCCACAGCCATCTGACATCTATTCGATAGGCACGCTGGTCGAGGTGACGCGCTTGATGAGCATGCCCGACGGGGCTACCAGCATCCTGGTGCAAGGCGTGCGCCGTGTAAAGATTATTGATTACGTTCAGGCCGAACCCTTTTACCGGGTGCGTGTTGTGCCCATCTTTGAGCCGCAGGAAAGCTCCATCGCTACCGAAGCTCTGATACGCGCCGTGCGGACTCTTTTTGATCAGATCACGCAGCTCAACGAGCAGATTCCTGAAGATGTCTACGTCGCCGTAATGAACGCCGACGGTCCCGCGGCGCTGGCCGACCTCGTTACGTCATCCCTCAACGTAGCGGTGCCGATTCGCCAAGACCTGCTCGAAACGCTGGACCCTGAACAGCGCCTTCAGAAAGTGCACGGCCTGCTGGATAAGGAAGTCAACGTCTTGGAACTGGAGCATAAACTCCAGGACCGCGTCCATGAGGAAATGGACAAATCCCAGCGCGAGTATTTTCTCCGCGAGCAGATACGCATCATCCAGTCCGAATTGGGCGAGACGAGCCCGCAAGCTCAAGAGATCAACGAACTGCGCGAGAAACTGGCCAAGACGGAATTGCCCGCCGAGGTGCGACAAAAGGCCGACAAAGAACTCGAACGGCTGGCACAGATGCCGCCCGCCTCACCGGAGCTGGGCATCATTCGCACCTATCTCGACTGGTTGAGCGAGCTTCCTTGGACGAAAACCACCGAAGACAACCTCGACATCGCGCATGTCGAGCAAGTGCTTAACAAGAATCACTTCGCGCTCAAGAAGGTCAAGGAGCGGATTATCGAGCACATTGCCGTGCGCAAACTCGCCTCACACGAGATGCGCACCCCGATCCTGTGCTTTGTCGGCCCGCCCGGCACCGGCAAGACTTCGTTGGGTAAATCCATCGCCGAGGCCCTGGGCCGAAATCTCGTGCGCGTCTCGTTGGGCGGCATCCGCGACGAGGCGGAAATTCGCGGGCACCGTCGCACCTACATCGGCGCCATGCCCGGCCGGATTATTCAAACCATGCGGCGCGCAGGGACGATTAACCCGATCTTTATGCTCGACGAGATTGACAAGATCGGAGCCGATTACCGCGGCGATCCCTCGGCAGCCCTGCTGGAAGTGTTGGACCCCGAACAAAACAACACGTTTTCTGATCATTACCTCGACGTGCCCTACGATCTATCAAAGGTGCTTTTCATTGCCACGGCCAACTGGGTTGACCCCATTCCGTGGGCCCTGCATGACCGCTTAGAAGTGATTCCATTCTCTGGCTATACCGAAGCTGAGTGGCGCGTCGCGTAGCCGAAGGAAAGCCGACCCTAAAAGGTGTAGGCGTCCACAGTCTGTCCAAGTTCTTGGGGCCGCCCCAATTCCAGTTCGGCATCATCGAAGATGAGGATCAGGTTGGCGTAGCCACCGGCCTGGTGTGGACAACGGGCGGGGGAGACACGATGCCGATTGAGGTAACACTCATGGAAGGCAAAGGCAGTCTCCAGATGACGGGTCAGTTGGGCGAGGTCATGCGCGAATCCGCGCAGGCTGCGTTGTCCTACGCCCGCGCACACACCAAGGAATTGGGAATCAAGGCCGATTTTGACCGGATTGACATTCACATCCATGTGCCCGAAGGCGCAGTGGCGAAGGAAGGGCCAAGCGCGGGCATAACGGTTGCAACAGCATTGATTTCGGCCCTGTTGCGCCGTCCGGTTCATCGTGATGTCGGCATGACCGGCGAGATTACACTGCGCGGCCGCATCTTGCCGATTGGCGGCCTAAAAGAAAAAACCCTCGCGGCTCACCGTGCCGGCCTGAAGACCCTTCTGATCCCGCACAAGAACCGCAAAGACTTGAAGGAGATTCCGCGCAACGTCCAGCGTGGCCTGAAGTTCGTGCTCGTCAAGAACATGGACGAAGTGCTGAGCGTCGCGCTCGTGGCCGAGAAACCCGTCAGTGGGCGCAAGCCCGGTCTTAGGCGCGGCCGCACCCTGCGCCGGCGTGATACATTCCAGCCACCGGCGCCAGCACATTGACCGCAACGCGGGCCAATCATGTCTCTGGACGGGTGTTGTGCGACTGCGCCCCAGAAACAGCCGCAGATTAACTGAATGACACCGGTCACCGGGCGGCTGTCGCCACGGCGCGACTTACTGATTCTGGGGCTGGTCGGCTTCGTCACATCATTCGGGGCACATGCCGTCGCCGTGAATCTTCCAGCCTATGCCCAACAGGTAGGCGGCGGCCCGTTTACAATCGGCCTCTTGATCGCGGTCTATGACTTTGCCGAGGTCATCGCCAAGCCCGTGCTTGGGTATTGGGCCGACAAGCGCGGACAGGTTGTGACGCTGTGGGCCGGACTCGCCGTATTCTCGCTGGCTTCACTCGCGTTTCTGGTCGTAGACCCGCGGCTCCTGATAGCCGTTCGTCTCTTTCAGGGGTTGGGCGCATCGGCTTTTTCCGTGGTGTCCGTCGCGCTGGTTGCGGCCTACTTTCCCCAGGAGCGCGGTCAATCCCTGGGCGTATACAACGCCCTCAAGGGCGCGGGCTACGTGGTTGCGCCGGTTATGGGCGGCTACATCGTCACTCGAACGAGTCTGGCCGGGCTGTTTGTCGTCTCAGCACTGATCGGCCTGACGGTATTGGCTCTTTCGTTCCTTCTGCATGAGCCGGCGCGGCCCGTAGAACTTGACGATGATGACGATTTTAGCCTGAAGGATTTTCTCGTCCCTCGATGATGACGATTTTAGCCTGAAGGATTTTCTCGTCCCTTTCGCAGATCGGCGGCTGTTGCCGTGGTACGGCGTGATTGTCCTCAATATGGCCTTTGTAGGTATCCTGTTCGGCTTCGTGCCCGTGTACCTGAATAGTTTAGGCTACGATTCGTTCGGCGCGGGACTCATCCTTGCGGCGGGGACGCTCGCCTATCTGCTGATACAGCCGTTGGCCGGCCGCTTAGCAGATCGCTTTGGCGGCCACGCTACGATTAGCGTGGGGCTCTTCATGTCTTCGGCCAGCATCGTCATGTTGCCTTTTTCTCAGGGACTGTCTCTGCTCGCGCTGGTCGTGCTTGGCGGAATCGGCATTGGTATCGTCTGGACCAACAGCGACCTGGTCATTAGTCAGCTAGCCCAATCCGGGCAACTCTCGACCACCCTCGGCGCCGCAGGATCGTACAAAGAAATCGGCGATATGCTTGGCCCATTGAGTATCGGCGTGCTGGCACAGGTTTTTGGCATAGCCGTTGGGTTTGTGGCCTGTGGCCTTGCCGGGTTAACCGGACTCCTGCTGATCCAGCATCGCTCCAAGTGAGCCGCTATGCCAAGCGGCGGCACGCGTGGCGCGGAAAGGATCTATAGTGATCTGTACGACCTGTGGCACGGCGAACCTAGCGACGGCCAAGTTTTGTACCGAGTGTGGCAACCTCCTGCCGGCAGCCGGTTTGAGCGGGACGCCTGCCTCACCAGAACCACCCAGCCTGCCAGCGGAAACTGGACAGATGACTGCCGGCGAAAGACGCGCGCCTTCTCCAGATAGCGGTGCCCACAGCCCTACGGACAATACTGCCCAATACCGCCGCATCTTCAGCCTGGTGGCATTAGGGGTTGTACTGATGTCCTGCTCTGGTTGTCTTCTGCTCGTCGGCCTGTTCTATTACCTTCAAGCAAATCCGATCCTTTCCCAGTAGTCATCTCAAGGCAGAGACATTTCGGTGAAAATCCGTGGCGAGAAAGCAAAACACGACATTTCCAAGTAGTCGCCGACTTCGCACAAAGCGCATTGTAATTTGAACCACAGTTATTCCACAGGATAACAGTATAATGGTGGTGTGCGCGCCGTGTTGGGAGCGCGTCGAGCCGTCACTCATGAAAGGGCTTCTTGGATGGAACTAAACATTTTAACATTGGGCACGGCGCTGGCCGCCGGGCTGCTGTCATTCATATCCCCATGCTGCCTGCCGCTGGTGCCGGCGTATCTGAGTTACATCACGGGTGTCTCGGTCGAGGAGTTTTCAAGCGAGCAGATAAAAGAGAAACGGCGTCAGGTTTTGATGAGTGCAGTGGCATTTGCCGTCGGGCTGGCCCTCATTTTCACGATTCTCGGCGCGACGGCGACGGCGATTGGGCAGGTTCTGCTCGACTATCAGGAGTGGCTGGCACGTGCCGCCGGTGTTCTAATCATCGTTTTTGGGTTAAACATGCTCGGCCTGTTGAAGATCTCAATCTTTGAGCAATCGAAGCGCCTGGATTTCAGCCAGCGCCGCGCGCCGGGCTTTCTCGGCTCCGTGCTGATGGGCAGCGCCTTCGGCGTGGGTTGGACACCGTGCGTTGGCCCTTTCCTGGGTAGCGTGTTGCTGCTGGCCAGTCAAACGCAGACCGTCAGTTCGGGCATGTTGCTATTGTTTATCTACGGCCTCGGACTGGGATTGCCCTTTGTCGTGGCCGGGCTTCTGATTGGCCAGTTAGTGCAGGTCTTGCGGCGTATCAAACGCTACATGCGAGCCATCACTTACGCGAGCGGCGGCCTGCTGGTCGGCATGGGCTTGCTCGTCTTCAGCAACCAACTGAGTCTGATGACCTCATACTTAACCCGTATCTTCGGAATCGGGCTTGCCCAGTAGCGCGAGTGAAACATACCCTAACGTTGCACGGCAAGCCAGATTGCCACCTCTGCCATGAAGCGCGGGCGCTCCTTCAGGCACTACAATCCGAGTTTTCGTTCTCCTTCACGGAGATTGACATCACGGCGGACCGCACAGTCGAAGAGAAGTACCGCAATCTGATACCGGTCATCGTCGTTGACGATGCGCTTGAGCTACCCGCGCCTATCCTTGAACGCGAGCTCCGTGCCATATTACAATAAACAGGGATGAGCGTTTGCTCATCCCTGTTTTTCGAGCGATAGCTTCGACCGCGCCGCGCGATCGGCTGTCCGCGCTGTCTCCGGCCACCTCCCGACGTTTCTATCCACCCGCGACCGGCAACCCCAACTCCCCCGCGGGTTCGCGCGCATCCGCGCCCCGGTCCCAAATGCGGCAGAACGAGCACAACCCCGGCGCGCTCGTAGGCTGGCCGCAGTATTCGCACTCATGCAGGACAACCTCGTCATGCGCTTTTTGGAACAGGCCCTCCTGGCGCGCGCGCAGGAACTCCAGGTAGAAACTTAGCTTCGCGCCCGGCGAGTTGGTTTCCAGTTGATTCAATAATGTCTTGTAGAACAGCGTCGTCGCCCCCTCGGCGTGCGGGCACTCGTCGTAAATGTAATCAATGCCCCTCACAATGGCGTAGGCCGCCATCTCCCTCTCATAAAAGCGGCAGAGCGGCTTGACTTTGCGCGCAAATTTTGGGTGCGTGGCTTCCAGCACCGGCGACTGTCGCGCCAAATAACCGACCTGCCAGCGCAGAGTGTTCTGCATGAGCACGGCGGCCTCGTCGTCAAGGTTGTGTCCCGTCACGAGCGTGTAGCCTCCTTCCACGGCTACCCGGTTCATGATGTGGCGCTTGTTCAACCCACACACGGAGCAAGGCTTCGCTTCGCGCCGTCGCGCCAGTGACAACTCGGGGATCGTCATGCCGTAGGTCTGCTCGACGTCCACCACGTGGAGCTTCGCCTGCGGCCAGAACTTGGCCATGAACTGCACGATCTTCTCGTGCGACTGGTCGGAGTAATTGACGCCGCCGTCAATGCCAAGGCCAATATAGACGCCGTCGGCCCGATAGCCAAGCCGCAGCAGCACATCCCAGAGCGATAGCGAATCCTTACCGCCGGAAACGGCGACAAGCAGTTTATCCTGCGGGCTGAACATCTGATACTTCTCAATGAAGCGCTGTACTTGCTGGGGCACCCATTCAAGGTAATGCTCGCCGCACAGCGCCAGCTTGTGATGCCGCATATTGATCGCCGCCGGGCCGCCACAAGCCTTGCATTTCATCGTGTCCCTCCCGATACTACGGCCACCAGTTTCACAGCATCTTCGTCCTGAAGCACATAGTCCGCCGTAATGAGCGTATCCTTTATCGTCGGTAAGACCGCCTCCGGATCAATACCCAGCTTCCTGAGCGCAGCCTCAATCGTCATGCCGGGCCTGACCTCCCAAGTTTTGTTGCGAAAAATGAGTTTGACCATTCCCCCTCCTGAACCTCTCCGCTATCATTGTAGCCAAAAGCACACCGGCGGTCAATGAAAACGAGGGGTTTGGACTGACATTGACGTGGTCGGCCCAAACCCCTCTTCTCCGCGATACCGCGCTGGTGCGGGCGCGCTTAAAATTTCAGCGCGCTCATCGTGCCCCGAATGAGCGACACGCTCTTGTCGAACATCAGCCGCTCTTCGCTCGTCAGTTTGTATTCGATGATCTGTTCCACGCCCTGCGCGCCCAGTTTGACCGGCACGCCGAAGCAGATGTCATTCAAGCCGTACTCGCCACGCAAATACACGGAAGCAGGCACAATCAGTTTCTTATCTTTGAGGATCGCCTCCACCATCTTGGCGACCGACGCGCCCGGCGCGTAGTAAGCACTGCCGGTCTTCAGCAGCTCGACGATTTCGCCCCCGCCTTTGCGCGTGCGCTCGACAATCCGGTCAACTTGCTCCCGGCTCATCAACTCGCCGATGGGCACGCCCGCCACCGTCGAGTAGCGCACCAACGGCACCATTTCGTCGCCGTGCCCGCCCAGCACCGACGCCTGCACGTTCTCTACGGACACGTTCAACTCGCGCGCGATAAACGTGCGGAAGCGCGCCGAGTCGAGCACGCCGGCCTGACCAAACAACCGCTCGCGAGGCAGGCCCGTCACCTTGTGCGCCAGATACACCATCGTGTCCAGTGGGTTGGTCACCATGATATAAATGGCGTTCGGCGACGCGGCCAGCGCCTGTGCCATCACATCGCTGATAATCTTCTGGTTGATCTGGACAAGGTCTTCGCGCGTCATGCCCGGCTTGCGCGCCACGCCCGCCGTCACGACGACAATATCAGAGTCTTTCGTATCGGCGTACGAGTTTGTGCCGGTGATGACGGCGTCGTATCCGCGCACAGGTCCGGCCTGTGTCAGGTCGAGCGCCTTGCCCATCGGCATCTTTTCAAGTTGTGGAATATCCAGCAACACGAGGTCGGCTATTTCAGCGGCCGCGAGCCAGTGGGCCGTGGTCGCGCCGACGTTTCCCGCACCGACAATCGTCACCTTATTTTTCATAGTCGCTCCTTTAGAGGTTCGCGATCAGCGCATTCGCAAATTCGCTGGTTCGCACTTCCTTCGCCCCCTCCATCAAGCGCGCGAAGTCATAGGTCACAATCTTTTGCGCAATCGTCTTTCCCAGCGCGGCGATGATCGCGTCCGCCGCCTCGACCCAACCCATGTAGCGCAGCATCATTTCGCCGCTCAAGATAACGGAGCCGGGATTCACTTTATCGAGGTTGGCGTACTTGGGCGCGGTGCCGTGCGTCGCCTCAAAGATGGCGTGACCGGTGGCGTAATTGATATTGCCGCCCGGCGCGATGCCGATGCCGCCGACTTGCGCCGCCAGCGCGTCGCTTAAATAATCGCCGTTCAGGTTCAGCGTCGCAATCACGTCGAATTCTTCCGGGCGCGTCAGCACCTGCTGAAGGGTAACATCGGCGATGGAGTCCTTGATCATCAACATCTTCTTCCATCGGCCGCCCCCGTGCGTGGGCATCAGCCTTAAGCCGCGCTCCACCTCCAAGCGAATCTCGGCTTGCTGTTCAACGGTCATCGTCTCGTAGCCGGGGTCGGTCATCTTGGCATTGTCTTCAACGCTCAAGTTGGGGTTCCTATCGGCGTTGTCCAGAATCCAGCTCTCCCGTTGCGTAACCACCTTATCGCGATATTCGCGTGTAGCCAGTGCATAACCCCAATCTCGAAATGCCCCTTCCGTGAACTTCATGATATTGCCCTTATGGACCAGGTTGATGCTCTTGCGGTTGAATCGCAGGGCGTAATCAATCGCCGCGCGCATCAGGCGCTCGGTGCCCAGCGCCGACACGGGTTTGATGCCGACTCCGACCATATCCATCGCGTCAAGGCCAAAGCGCACCTTCTTGAAATCTTTGGGCAGCTGCTCCTTTATGAAGGTTAATACCTTCATCGCCTCCGGCGAGCCAGCCTGATAATCAATGCCCGCGTAAATGTCTTCCGTGTTCTCCCGGAATACCACCATATCAACCTTTTCCGGGTGCTTGACCGGTGAGGGCACTCCGCTGAAATACTTGACCGGGCGCAGGCATACGTACAGATCAAGCATCTGCCGCAGCGCGACATTCAATGAGCGGATGCCCTTACCCACCGGTGTAGTGAGCGGGCCTTTGATGCCGACCCGAAACTCGCTGAAAGCGTCTACCGTTTCCTGCGGGAGCCAGTCGCCGAACCGCCTGAACGAATCTTCACCGGCATACACTTCCATCCAGTGGATTTTGCGTCGCCTGTCGTACGATTTCTCAACCGCCGCATCCATCACCCGCACGCTGGCGGCCCAGATGTCGGGCCCCGTTCCGTCGCCGCGAATGAACGGGATGATCGGATGATCGGGCACAGCCAGCGTCCCGTTTTGCAGTGTTACGGGTTCTCCGCCTGCCGGCGGTCTGATGTGGTCAAATTTCATGATCTTACCCTCTGTTTGGAATCATATGTATTTGCGCTTCAGCCCTTCGCGCATAGTCACGATGTGGCCATGCTTAAATCGCCGCCACTATATCAGGATGTAATTCTGGGAATTTGTGCAACCATGACTGGCGCTCGGCTCGCAATCGGCTCATCATGCGACCGTAGCGTTCCGCGCCGTAGATCTCATATGGATCAAACACAGATAGATCAACCCCTTCAATTTCCACCGCCGTCTCGTAGCCGAGGTTTTGGTCCATCTTCCATGCCGCCTGCCCGCGCACAATGCTTTCAACGGCCTTGAGCGTCACCTGTGGCGTGATTTTGCGGCCATCCTCCATCCCGCCGACCTTGCCCGTGTTGACCAGATAGACTTGTACGTGAGGATTGCGCTTCAGGATCTCAAAAAAGATGTTGCCCTGTTTGTGATACTCGTCGAGGATGAACGGATCGAAGGCCACGACACGCAGAGGTTCGCCGATTCGGGTCGGATCGTCTGCGGACGTGACAGTAGACTCGCCAAGCATGAAAAACGCCGCCGCCTGCGCCGCCGACGTCAGCCGCCCGACTGGCGGGATGTCGTAGCGACGAGTGTTAAAGAAAATGACGTCGGCGCGTGGCAGATCAATGCTTTCCGCCGTATTGGCAATCGCCTGCCGCTGCACAATCGCCCGCCCGTTGGTCGAAATCTCCCAGTTGTCGAAGTCAATTTCGCCCGTGTTCGGGTCAACGTAGATGTTTTCCCCAATCGCTTCTGGCTGGCGTGTCGCCGGCAGAATCTCCGGCTGGGTGCTGATGCTGTCCGTCTTGACGTAAAAAGCATCCTCGGTGCCGTAGCAGAACGTGTCCGGTCGAAGGAGGTTGATATCGTCCTGCAGTACAACCACACGCTCCGGCGAGCGCAGGTCGTGGTCGTTGACGGTGATCGTTGTCTTGCCCGTTCCACTTAACCCGAAGATCAGCGCCCCCTTATCAACCAACTGGCCATGTTCCTTTATCTGGATGACCTTACTGCCCGCATGAAGCCCAAGGCCGCCGCGATGTTCGCGCATGATGTGCATGGCGGCGCGAAGACTGCCCATTTTGCATTCGCCATAGTAATCCGAGCCCAATACGTACGTATAGACTTTGCCGTCCGGCGTCGGGTGGATATAGATCATCAACTCGGGCCAATCCGGCACCTGCACGACGACAATATCAGGCTCTTTCGGCGTAGCCGGAACGAACATATTGCGCGATAGCATATGCGCCAACTGGGCGTACGCTCGCGGCACATAGAAGTGTGTGCGGAAACGGCACTCGGGGTTCTGCACAAGATCGCGCTCGACCAAAATGACATCCTGCCCTCGCAGGTAATCTTGAACTTTGCGGATGCGCTCCTCTTGCGCCGCGGTGGGCTGATAGACCACGAAGGTGTGCTTGGCACTGCGAGAGCGAATGCGCGTGTGATAGACGGCGATACCCCATTGGTTCGGTATTTCCGACGTCCAGGCGAGCGCGCGCAACTCTGCCGGAGATAAATCTTTAAGCAAGGTTCGTGGCTTGATGGGGTTGGTAAGAGCAGACACGGAGTACCTCGTAATGAGTTTAGGTCGCCTGTGGGACAGCCGTGTCCACAGTAGAGCGGCTAGGTCGAAGGTCAGGCGCTAGCCCCTCGGCGAGCAACACCTTTCGCAGCGCGACGATGGCGACTTCGAGCATCGCATCATCGGGCGGCCGCGTGGTCAGGCGCTGTAGAGCCATACTCGGTGCCAGAAGCCATCGCACGAGACGGTTACTGTAGTGCGCCGCGCCGAAGCGAATGAACTCGTAGGCCACCGCGGCAATAACCGGAATGAGCGCCACACGCGATAGTATCCGTTCGAGCAGGGGTGGGCGCCCAAGCGCGGCAAAGAAGAGGATTGATAGCACCACCACAACGAGCAAGAAACCGGTGCCGCAACGCGGATGCATCAACGAGAATCTCTGCACGGAAGCAGGCGATAGTTCCGCTCCGGCCTCGTACGCGTTGATCGTCTTGTGCTCCGCGCCATGATACTGGAACACACGCCGCACGTCCGGCAGCCTTCCGACGGCAACGAGATACCCCATCAGGATCGCAAACCTCACTCCCCCTTCCAGCAGGTTGGTGACCAGATCAGAGGCTATCTGTTGGTCAATGAGTCCAACCAAGAACGCAGGCAAGACGAAAAAGATGCCAATCCCCGCAGACAGCGAAAACAACAGCGTGCCCCACACGACTGGGCCTTGGAAGGATACCGATGCTTGGTCGTCGGCGACCGCGACGTTGGCGGAATATAACAGCGCCCGCACACCCAGCCCCAGCGTGTCCCCCAACAACGTCAGTCCGCGCAAGAACGGCCACTGCGCCCAACGCGCTCGATAGAGCGGGCTTGTGAGCGGCTCGCTGTACAGCACTATCTGCCCGTCCGGCGCGCGCACGGCGACCGCAAACACCTGCCGACCGCGCATCATGACGCCTTCAATAACAGCCTGTCCTCCGTAATTCAGCCGAGCCACGTCCACTCCATACCTGAGAGTTTTGAGTTACGATGCCAGCGCTAGAGGCTAGCCTTGCGTCGTCGGCGATACGCGCGGCACCACATGATGTCTGCGGCACCGCGCCTGATAGGCTTCGCTCGCCCCAACCAAAATCACCGGGTCAAAATAGGACGCCGGTTGGTCGTTAATCAGTCGTTGCGTGCGGGTAGCAGGCGCGCCGCACACCATGCAGATAGCGTGGAGTTTCTCAACCTCCTCGGATTGCGCCATCAGCAGGGGCATCGGGCCAAACGGCTCGCCCCGGAAATCCAAGTCAAGCCCGGCGATGATCACACGTTTGCCGCGCTCGGCAAGCAGACTGCACACCTCGGCCACCTGCGCGTCAAAAAACTGCACTTCATCTATGGCCACCACATCCGTGCCCGGCTCGACCAGAGCCAGAATGTCGGCGGCCTTCTGCACGGTGACGGCGTTCATATGCGCGCCGCTGTGCGAGCTAACCTGCCCTTTCTCGAAGCGGGTATCAAGGCTGGGCTTAAAGACCTGTACTCGCTGCCGCGCGATTTCGGCGCGCTTGACGCGACGGATAAGCTCTTCCGACTTGCCGCTGAACATACCGCCGCAGATGAGTTCGATCCACCCGCCATCTGGCCGTTGTTTCATACTTCAGCATCCATTCGGTGTATTTTATCACGAGCCGCCCTGTGTCGGTTGCCTCGCAATAGCCAAACTAATCCGGCCCCTGTCAGTATACCGTATGCCATTCCGACGACACTTCCGACCAGTCCATGTTGCTGAAAACCCAATTCGGGTGTCCAGGGTAAATTCAGCAGACCTATTCCGTCAAGCAGCGCCATCCCGGCAACCCATCCCAGATACCAACCTGCCAAACTCGCCAATACCCACCATGCTGATAAGGACATAGACCTTCGCAGAAGAAACCATTGCAATAGTCCGACCAGAACGCCAGAGGCAAATACCGCAATCGAAAGGTCTTTAGCGTCAGGAAAACCGTCACTGAGAAAGTGCAACAACCCGACACCTGACGCCGCAGACAAAATCCACCAACGAGAGAGAATTAGATGACGGCGCAAAACAACACGCTGTAGCAGCCCAATCAAGATGGCTGGAACGGCCCCCAATATTGCGCCGAAAGCGGCAGACTGGAATTCAAAAAATCCGAATGAACCTAAGCGTGGGGGAAAACTAAATGCGAGTGGAAAATTGTGAAACAGCGCCGCGATGAGGGAAAAACTAATCATGTTGGCCAAAAACCACCAAAGCACGAAAGCCCACTGAGGTAGTGAGTCAGCAATTCGCGTTGTGGTCATTTCTGTCTCTGGTACCCCAAAGCTCGCTTAAATTCACGCCAGAGAACTTCGACATCTACGCCCGGAAATGGAAGCAAGCCGAATAGCAAAATGCTCTCACAAAAAGAACCTCCGAAGCCATCTCCTTCGGAGGTTCGCGCATCTATACGAAGCGTCAAGGTCCTAACGCCCCAATCAGGCATCCGTGCCTGTCTCGCCGTCTTGCCGCGCAGGCGCTGTGCGCCGGGCTCCCTTGCGTCGCGGACTGGCCGATGTTTCCGTGGGCGCGCCTGCATCGGAGGCGCTCTCAGCCATTGCCGGGGCAGCCGTTGGTTCAGGGCGTGCCGACGTCTCATCGGGCCCGACAATAACAAACTTTTCCTTGCGGATTTTTTCGACCTTCTGCTCGCGCTTCTGGGCGAGCCTCATGCGAAACCGGTCCACACGGCCTGCCGTATCCACGATACGCTGTTCGCCCGTGTAGAATGGGTGGCAGTTCGAACAGACATCCACCCGAATTTCAGGCTGGGTCGCGCCGGTCGTCCACGTATGCCCGCAGGCGCACATCACGCGCGCGGTCGGGTAGTATTTGGGATGAATATTGGGTTTCATGACGCCTGCTCTGCCCTTTCCGGGTAAACACTCACCTGCTTGCGATTTCGCGAGACGAACTCGAAACGCACATAGCCTGCTGCTGTCGCAAAAAGCGTGTAATCACGCCCCAACCCCACATTTTCACCGGGGTGGATCTTCGTGCCGTGTTGGCGAACGATGATAGCACCGGACTCTACGCGCTCGCCCGCATAGATTTTTACGCCGAGGCGCTGTCCCCCGCTGTCCCGGCCATTGCGGCTGCTGCCGCCGCCTTTTTTATGTGCCATAATGCCTCTCCCTTCGCCCATACCCGGCTTAGGCGCCGGACGGGGCAAATCTACATTGCGCCTTACGGCGCTACGATTTCGGTTATCACCACGCGCGTCAAATCCTCGCGCTGGCCCACTTTTCTCCGATAGTATTTTTTGGGCTTATATTTCAGACCGAGCACTTTCTTGCCACGGGGATGCGCCACAACTTTGGCCGATACCTTCACGCCTTGCAGTTCTGCCGGAGCAGCAACTGTGCGCTCGCTGCCAAGCATCAACACCTGATCAAAGATAATCTCTTCGCCCACCTTCGCGCTGAGTCGTCCGATTTCAACCGTCTCGCCGGGGCTGACGCGGTATTGGTGACCGCTGCTCTGGATTATTGCGTACAAGTCTTAACCTCCATACAATTGGAAAAGCATTAGTTATTATAACAGCCGGTTCTGCGGCTGTCAAAAAATAGCGCGCGTAAATGCGAGCCGAAATGTGCTTGCGCCGCCCTGCCAAGCGGCGTATAATCGTAACCGAAGGTCAAGGCGATGAAGGGGCGCATCGGATGCGCCCCTTTTCTCCATAGGTTACCTATGCCTATTGAGATGTTGGTAAAAAAGACGCAGGAAAGCTTCCCGCAAGCCGACGTATCGGTCGTGCGCCACGCCTATGAGTTCGCCTTGCGCGCTCACCGCTCCCAGACGCGCAAGTCCGGCGAGCCTTATATTGCCCACCCGTTGGCCGTCGCAGACCTGCTGGCCGATCTGCGCATGGAGCCGGAAACTATCGTCGCGGCGCTGCTGCACGATGTCCTTGAAGACAACCTGGCCGTAAACCTACCTCAGGTCGAGACCGAATTTGGCAAGGACGTAGCGACGCTGGTCAACGGTGTCACCAAGCTGACCCTCATTGACCGCAGCTTCGAGCAAACTGAAGCCGAGTCCATGCGCAAGATGTTCATCGCCATGTCGCAGGATCCGCGCGTCATCCTGATCAAACTCGCCGACCGGCTTCACAATATGCGCACCCTCACGCCGCTGTCAGCTGAATCTCAGCGCCGCAACGCCCGTGAGACAATGGACATCTACGCGCCGCTCGCCAGTCGTCTTGGCATCTACCGCCTCAAATCTGAGCTGGAAGACCTAGCCTTCCAATACCTTGAACCGGAGCGGTACCAGGAGATTGCGGCGCACCTGTCGGCGCAGGAGGAGGAGCGCAGCATATATCTGGCGCGGGTCATTTCGATCCTTGGCGACAGGCTGCAGGCAGCGGAGATCACGGCGAGCATCACCGGACGCGAGAAGCACATCTATTCCATCCACAAAAAGATGACGCAGAAGAGCCGCGACTTTGACCAGATTTATGACCTGCGCGCCATTCGCGTCGTCGTCAGCACAGTCCCGGAATGCTACTCCACCTTGGGCATTGTCCACATGCTCTGGCGGCCAATCCCGCAAGAATTCGACGACTATATTGCGAACCCCAAGGAAAACGGCTATCAGTCCCTGCATACGGCGGTCATCGGCCCGCAAGGCAAGCCGTTTGAGGTGCAGATTCGCTCACAGGAGATGCACCGCTTCGCCGAGTACGGCATTGCCGCACATTGGCGCTATAAGGAG
>JACQEC010000150.1 GCA_016200765.1 Chloroflexota bacterium
CGCGCCCCAGAATGTCACTCAGGTTCGGCGCGCGTTGGATCGGGGCTTCGCACGCCTCCGTCGTCGCCCTGATCTCATTCTCAGCTTCATTCACCATGCCGGTCTGTCCCTTAACCACCTTACCTGAAGGTCAATAGATTTCAGATTTATGATTTGGGATTTGGAATCTAAAATCATCAATCTCAAATCCCCAATTTCCCCGAGGCCATCGCCGAGGTGCGGGCGTATCTGGGAGAGGAATGAAACTAACAAGCTACGGCGCCGCCGGCACTGTGACCGGCTCGATGCACCTGCTGGAAGCCAACGGCCAGCGCATCCTCTTTGACTGCGGGTTGTATCAGGGCAAGCGGCAGGAAGCCTATGAGCGCAACCGCCGCCTGCCTTTCGACGCGGCCAGTATAGATGCGGTTATCCTCTCGCACGCGCACCTCGACCACGTCGGCAACATCCCTTCACTGGTCAAGGACGGCTTTCGCGGCCTCATCACCTGCACGGCGGCGACGAGCGACCTCGCCAAGGCGATGCTGATGGACTCAGCCAAGATTCAAGAGAGCGATACGGCTTACGTCAACAAGAAACGCCGCCGCCAGAACCTGCCGCCGGTCGAGCCGCTCTACACGGTGGAGGAGGCGACCGCCAGTTTGAAGCACTTCGCCGGCGTCGGCTACGATTCCCCCATCCCGCTCGGCGACGGTCTCCGCCTGACCTTCCACGACGCCGGCCATATCCTCGGCTCGGCCATCAGCGACCTGACCATCCGCGAAAATGGCCGTGTCATCCGCTTCGCCTTCAGCGGCGATCTGGGGCGTCCGCACCCGCGCATCCTGCGCCCGCCCGCCACGCTCGACCACGCCGATGTGCTGGTGATGGAAAGCACCTATGGCGGCCGCGAGCATGAGCCGATGGAGCAGAGCGACGAGGCGTTGGGGCGCATCGTCTCCGAGACGGCGGCGCGCGGTGGCAAGGTGATTATCCCCGCCTTCGCCGTGGGGCGCACGCAGGAGATCGTCTATGCCCTGCACCGCCTCTGCGAGGCCAACCGCATTCCGGCACTCCCGATCTATGTGGACAGCCCGCTGGCGGTCAACGTCACCGAAGTCTTCCGCCTGCACGCCGAGTGCTTCAACGCCGAGACGGCGCGCTTCATCCACGATGACCAGCACCACGACGCCTTCGGCTTCAACCGCTTGATCTACACGCGCAGTGTCGAGGAGTCGAAGGCGCTCAATGACCGGCGCGAGCCGATGGTCATCATCAGCGCGAGCGGCATGGCCGAAGCGGGGCGCATCCAGCACCATCTGGCGAATAACATCGGCGACCCGCGCAGTACGATCCTGATTGTGGGCTATCAGGCGGAAAACACATTAGGCCGCCGCATCGCCGACCGCGTGGAGAAGGTGCGGATTTATGGCGAGGAGTTTCGTCTGCGCGCGCAGGTGGAAGTGCTGCACGGCTATTCGGCGCACGCCGGCCACAGCGAGTTGATGGATTGGGCGCGCGCGCTGAACCTGCCGACGGTGCGCGACCTGTTCCTCGTGCACGGCGAGCCGGAGGCGTCGGCGGCGCTGGTCAAGTCGTTGAGCGAAGCGGGCGCGCCGAACGCGCGGGCGGCGCAGGCGGGGGTGATAGTGGAGTTATAACTCACCTTACGCAGCCAGCGACTTGGGGTGCAAGGCGCGCAAAGCGGCGAAAGCAATTGGGAGCGCTTGCTGGTAGAGCTGGGCGCGCAGGGCAAACTGATTGAGACCGCTGGAACGTTTCAAGCATTCCCATTTGATGAAGCCACAGAAGGAAGCAAACAAGTGATTGGTTTGGCGGTTGACGGTCTGGGTGGGTGAGCGGGTCAACGAAGCATTCGGTTTCAAGGATTTGGGATAAGGCTCGATCGGCCACCGTTTTTGGTGCAGGGCCATAATCTGGGCGGCTATGGCGGGGCTGTCGCTGCACACCAGATACACGACCCCTGCGCTGCCATCTACGTTTGTGTAGAGAGGTTTGATCAAGCTGAGAGGGAAGGCCACAGCCTCCAGATAGATCACTAAGCGGGTGTCGGGTTTGAGGGCTTGCGCAGACACGGTCACAGAGCGACCTGAGCGTTTGTCTGCCCGGCTCAAGGCCATCTGCCGATTGGCCTTGAGCGGCATCACCAATTCCTTGTGTAAGTCGTGCTTAATCAAGCGCATGTTTTCGGCAGAGGCATACCAGACATCCTTCAAGACGTATGCAAACGGAATCTGATGGTGGACGGCTTGGCGCAGCAGCGTGCGGTACAGGTCGTTTTTACTCAGGGCAGAACGGCGTTTGAGTTGCGCGCTCTGGGGATCGACCTACCGCTCGGTCGTGCTGACCAACGCAAAGCCCACCGGCCATGCAACGGGGTGCCGCTGATACAGCGCGGTGATCAAGTTGATGCCCTTGACGGCGTGGCCTTGCGTGTGGTCGTAGTGCCAGCAGACCCATTCATTTTCATCGGTGTAGGGCTTCTCCGCAATGCTATCGTCGAGAATCAGCACGCCGTCCTCACCTTGCAAAGCGCGCACATGCGGCTTGCCCCGTGTATGAGCCTCAAGTTTCCCAACAGTCGTTTTCGGTGGCATATACTTCTCCGTAGATGAAAAAGGCATTCAATAGAGGTTGCACGGACGATACTCATCGCCATGACGGAGGGCAACGCGGATAATTACAGCGCCAATTCCGCCATCATGCGGATGGTCTCGACATTGCCCGCGCCGCAGATCAGCGTGGTCACGCCGGCGTCGCGGTATGCGCCCAGGCGCTCGGCGATGCGCTCGCGCGGGCCGCATAGCGCCACCTCGTCCACCAAGGCGTCGGGCACGGCGGCAATTGCCTCGTCGCGGCGGCCGGCCAGATAGAGGTCTTGAATGCGGATGGCCGCGTCCTCGTACCCGTAGCGGCGCGCCAGATCGTTGTAGAAGTTACGCCCGCGCGCGCCCATGCCGCCGATGTAGAGCGCAATGCCCGGTTTCACTTGTCGGCGGCAGGCGTCGAGGTCATCGCCCACGGCAATCCGCGCGCCCACGGCGAGGTCGAAGTTCTGCAGGTTCTTGCCGCCTCCGGCGCGGGCGAAGCCGGCTTCCAACGACGGGCGGAACACATCCATGCGATATGGCGAGAAGAAGGCGGGCAGCCAGCCGTCGGCGATTTCAGCGGCGAGGGCGATGTTCTTCGGGCCGATGGCGGCGAGGTAGATCGGGAGGTTAGCGCGCAGTGGGTGGATGATCAACTTCAGCGGCTTGCCCAGCCCGCTGCCGCCGCGCACGGGAATATCGTAATGCTCGCCGTGATGCTCAAGCGGCTCCGCGCGCTCCAAGATGGTGCGGACGATCTGGATATATTCGCGCGTGCGCACCAGCGGGTTGCCGTAGGGCACGCCGTGCCAGCCCTCGACCACCTGCGGACCCGACAGGCCCAGCCCCAGCATGAACCGCCCGCCGGTCAGCAGGTCGAGCGTGGCCGCCGTCATGGCGGTGGCGGCGGGTGTGCGCGCGGGCATCTGCATGATGGCCGTGCCGACGTTGATGCGCTGGGTCTGAGCCGCGACCCACGTCAACGTGGTGACCGCGTCCGAGCCGTACGCTTCCGCCGTCCACACCGAATGGTAGCCGAGGCGGTCGGCCTCCTGCGCCAGCCCGACGTGGTTGTCTGCGCGCGAGCCCCAGTAACCGAGATTAATTCCAAGTCGCATGAAGAATCTCCTATGGCCTGATTAAACTAACGCTTTCAAATCGGGTCAACGTTTTACCGCCGAGTGCGCCGTCCCCGTGCGTTCGCAAAGCGATCAACGCGGCGGCGCGCCGGAGTAGCCGGTCAGTTCGACGAAGCCGCTGCCGCTGACCGGTTGGCCGCGCGATTGTCCGGTGATGACGACCGCGCCCTCCCAATAGGTGATGGAGACGCGCATCTCCTGATCCGGCACATACGGCTGAAGCGTCAGGCGCAGGTCAGCCGAGGGGATGGTCAGCGTCCAGCCCGCCGGGTACGTTGCGCCGGTCGCGCGGCTTGCCCAGCGCCCGCTCACCTGAACGTCAACATCCTCGCGGCGCAGGTGGCGCGCGGTTCCATCGGCTTCGATGAGCGTGCCGGACGACAGCGGCTCGATGCTTCCATCCCGTTGGCGTATCTGGAAGAACATCACCTCGCGCCAGTCGCTTAACTGCGCCGCGAACCAGTCCCAGCCGACCGCGTCCGGGCCGAGGCTGGTCGTCCCGAACTCGTGATCCATCCATGACAGCCCGCCGACTGTCAGCGTTTGGCCGCCACTGGTCAGCGTGCCTTGTGTGGACAGGCGTGTGAAGGAAACGTAATACGACGCATTGCCCGCGGCGTTGGTCTTCGGGCTAAGGCCCCCGTCGCCGTGCAAGACGGGCGGCTTGTCGGCGGCGAGCGTCAGATCGAGGGCGCGGCCGGCGTCTTCAGCGCGCAAGCGCACGCGGCCGCCATCCGCTGACAGCGACGTCACCTCCCAGTCCTCCAGCCACACGCGGTACGGCTGGCCGCTCGCGCCCGCCAGCCCCGCGGCCCCGCGGCTGAATCGTTCGGTTGCCAGATGAGCGCCCGACTTCACGTCGGTCAGGGCGAAGTGCGCGAAGTATACCTGATTCGTCGCCCATTGAGAAGCGCGCGCGGCGGCGGTCGGCGCGATGGCCCGGCGGAAAAAGGTCAGTTGGTAGCCGAAATGCCGCCCATCGGCCGTCTCCAGATTGCCGGTGTAATACCACCACTCGGTCTGGTATTCGGGGTGCGGCCCGTGGTCGTCGGGGAAGGTGAAGAGCCGCCGGTGGTCGGCGCGCGCGAAGCCGTCGCCGCTCACCTGAAGAGAGCGCAGGCCGATGATGTCCGCGCTGATGGCCGGTGTCTGCGCCGATCCGAGCCACGCGGCCAGCGCGACGCCGAGCAGGATGACGACCAGCGCACACGTCCATCAGCCGCTCGTCTTCCATCACGTAAAATTGGTCGTGCAGGTTGATGGTGGTACAGCCGTGCGCCGGAATCAGTTCGATCTTATCGCCGGGGCGCAGGCTTCGCGCCGCGCCCTCCAGCGCGAGAGTGCCGTGCTCTTCCGAGAAGCCCTTGAACGTCGCGCCCTCAACCAGCACGGTCGGCACGCCAAATTCCGGCGTCACCGCCTTCATGCCCGCGTCCACCACGGCCAGATCACCGCGTGGGCGGCTAATGACCGTGACGAGCAGGGTGAGCGCGTTCTCGAAGTCCGCGCCGACCGAATGGTACTTGGCGTCCATCGTGGCGTAGGAGCCGGCCTGTATCTCGTCAATGCCGGCCATGCGCCCGCTCACGGTGAACGTGCCGGTGCCGCCCCCGCTGATCAGCGGCACGGCCAGACCGGCCTGCTCGACATAGCGGCGCGCATCCACCGCCTTCTGCATATCCACCAGCACGCGCGCGCGGCGCTCCTCGAAGGGCATGAGGTTTTGCAGGTGGCCCTCGTAGGCTTGCAGGCCGCTGAAGGTTAGCCCCGCGCTTTCGGCGACGAGGCGCGCGAGGGCGAGCACCGGCTCGCCCGGCTCCACACCACAGCGGTTCATGCCCACATTGACCTCGACCAGACAGCCAAGCGTGACCCCCGCCGCCGAGGCCGCCTCGGACAGCGCGCGCACGTTGGCGGCATCGTCCACCACCACAGCCACCCGACAGCGGCGCGCCAACCCCATCAGGCGCGCAATCTTGATCGGCCCGACGATCTGGTTGGCGATCAGAATATCGCCGATGCCGCCCTCGGCCAGCGCCTCCGCCTCGCCGAGTTTGGCGCAGGTAATGCCGACCGCGCCTGCGGCGATCTGCTTGCGCGCGATCTGGGCGCATTTGTGCGTCTTGCTGTGCGGGCGCAATTTAGCGTGCCCGCCGCGAAAGAAGGCCGCCATCTTCTGGATGTTGCGGTCCAGTTTTTCATGGTTGATGAGCAAGGCGGGCGTGTCAATTTCAGATTGGGGCGCGCCCATAGGAGGGACGTAGGGGTTCACTCGGAATCCTTTCGCGAGGGGAATATCACGGCCTGACATGGGCGATTATACCATGCGGGCGGTGTTACACGAACTTGGAGGGAGAATAATTGCTCGACTGACCCGGTGCCAGCGTGTGCGCTCGGCGCGGCTTTCACCTTCCTATATCAGTTTCTTGCCTCGCGCAGTTGTCTTGGCCTGACGGCTCGCGCGCTTCGCCGTCTTTTCCTTTGGCACAAAGCGCACTTCTAGCCTGCAATCCAGCGCATCCGCCAGGCGGCGCGCAAAACTCAGGTCTTTGACGCCGCGCGCTTCCACGCGGCTGATGCTCGGTCGCGGCGTGCCCACCTTCGCGGCTAGCTACGCCTGTGATAGCCCGCGCTTCAAGCGCACGTCAATCAACTGTTGGCGGATGGAGAACTCGCTTTCGAGCGCGTCATACTCGCGCTTGAAAGCGGCGTCTTTCATCTGCTCGCGCCAGTAGTCATCCATCGGGACGCTATGCACACGTCCAGTCTTGCGATTGCTCATGGCTTGGCTCACAAGGCTATGGTAACCCAGAAGTTACGTGCGATCAAATGCCGTTTGTCATACGGGCGCACTGCAGGTTGGGCTGACGTGAGACTTGCCCACTGCGCCCTCCGGTGCTAGACTGTGCGCTAAAAGGAGACGGCTATGCAAACGCGACGCTTTGGAAGAACCGGCCACCATTCGACGATCATCATCTTCGGCGCGGCGGCATTGGGCAAAGTCAGCCAGGCCGAGGCGGATCAGGCGATGGAGATGGCGCTGGCGCACGGGGTCAACCACATTGACGTGGCCCCATCGTATGGCGAGGCCGAGGCGCGGCTGGGGCCGTGGATGCAACGCCACCGCAACGACTTTTTCCTCGGCTGTAAGACGACCGAGCGCACCCAGCAGGGCGCGTGGGACGAACTGCGCCGCTCGCTCGACCGCTTGCAGACCGACCACTTTGACCTGTATCAGATGCACTCGCTCAAAGGACGCGACGACGCCGATGCGGCGCTGAACGAAGGCGGCGCGTTGGAGGCGTTCCTCGAAGCGAAGGCGCAGGGGCTGACGAAATATCTGGGCATCACCGGCCACGGCCTGCACATCGCCGCCACGCACGCCCACGCCTTGAGCCGCTTTGA
>JACQEC010000138.1 GCA_016200765.1 Chloroflexota bacterium
CACCGCGCCATGATTGGACGTGACGACCGGCGTGCCGCAGGCCAGCGCTTCCAGTGGGGGCAGGCCCCCGCCTTCGTAGAGCGATGGAAATGCAAAGACCTGCGCGCCGTTATAGATAGTGATGAGTTCGGACTCGCTCAACCCGCTCAGGCCGTCCAGCCGCACGGCATCGCTCACGCCACAGCGCGCAATGGCTTGGCGTATGGTCTGGCTGGCGTTGCCAGCAGGGCCAACCAGTACGAGCGTCAAGCCGGCCCTCTCGTGCTCCCGGCGCAGTATCGCAAACGCTTCGATCAGGCGAACGATATTCTTGCGCGCCACCTGCGCGCCCACAAAGAGAATGTAGGGTTGGCGCAGGCCATGGCGCGCCAGCACGGGCGCGACCTGCTCTGCGGGCCGGGGACGAAAAGCCGGGTTGACTCCGTAAGGCACCAGGCGTATCCGTTCAGCCGGTATCTGGTAGATGCGCATCACGTCAGCCGCCGTATGTTGCGAAGGCACAATCACAGCGGCGGCGCGGCGCACAGCGCTGGACACGGACAGCCGGTGAAACCATTTCCATGCGGCCGGGAACTCTTGCAAGCCGTCTTCCAGCATCGTGTCATGCAAGGTCACCACCAACGGGCAAGGCAGTGAGACCAGCGGCGCAATGTAGGCCGGAGCGTGAAGTAAATCAGCGCGGCGTTGCCAGAGCCAGACCGGCAGTGCGCACTCGACTCCGAAGAGCCAGCCGACAGCATCGGCCAACTTGCGGGGCAGGTCGGGCTTTTTGAGCACCCCGCGCGAAATGTACTCCGCGACCTGCCACGTTGCCGATGTCTCGCGCAGAGCCGCCAGCAACTCTCGCCCATAGCGGCCAATGCCACTGCGGTTGCGCACACAGAAGGTCGAGTCAAAGACGACATGCATAGCTATACCTATGATTAAACAGTTTGCATGCCGTGGCGGCTTCGTTTGCTATAGAAGGCTGTGCGCTCGTAAACTTCCCGCGTGATCTGCGCGGTTTGGCTCCAGCTGAACTGTTGCGCCCGCCTAAAGCCGGCTTCAACGTACCGGTCATGAAGCGCACGGTCTTGCAAGAGATTCCTGACCGCACCGGCCAACCCTTCCCAATCATCGGGAGCGACCAACAGTGCCGCATCGCCCGCCACTTCGGCGATGACCGGTATAGAGGAAGCAACCACGGGGCATCCGCAACTCATCGCCTCCAGTACAGGCAGGCCGAAGCCTTCATAGTAGGACGGGAAAAGGAACGCAGTGCACGCCTGATACAAGTCCCGCACGTCTGCGCGGGGCAAGTTGGACAGGCGCATGATGCGCCCGGCGGCGCGCGGCTCCAGGCTCGTTGCGATGTCATCGCTACAATGATGTGACCCCAGAAGGATCAATCGGTGTTGAAAGCCGGGGTCTTTGCACAACCATGCGAAGGCTTTCAACACGGCCTGTTGGTTCTTCGATGGATCGGCAGTACCCACGTGCAGAATAAACGGCCATGCCATGCTGTCGGCGAGCGCGGTTGAGCGCTGGCATGGTTTGTCTCTCTTCGGCGCCGTGAAGCGCGGCGCGGCCAGCGGAGCGACCGTGACGCGCGCCTGCGGCGCAAGGTTGTGGCCGACGATCTGGCGCGCCGTGTCGTGGGAGTCTGCTATCAGATGCGCCGCACGCGAACTGGCCCAGAGCATCAGCCGGTAGAACAGCCGATGGCGCCAGCGAAGCAGTCCTTGTTTGCCCAAGATCAGCGGTATCATATCGTGGATCGTGACGACCAGCGGCACGCTTTGCCATAACGGGATGCCAGCGTGCGACGGGTTGCTGGGTGTGTCTATGCAGTGCAGGACATCGAGGCCGAGCCGCGCAACCTGCGCCGGCAGTGTGACCTGATGTGAGATGAGCGCGGCGGCCCGCCCGAGGGGCGGCATGGGAATCATCACCTGTCGAAAATTGGGCGGCAGCTCCTCCAACCACGTGATGGATTGGCTAGGGAACGGGGACGAGTTCGCCACGAACAACACATACGGGGTGGATCGGTCTATCTCCCCCAAAGCGGTTAATAAGTTTTCGGCGTAGATGCCAATGCCTCGCATCAGATTCCCAAAGGCTAGTGGGCTGAGATCAATGCCGACGTGTAACGGTGTCAAAGCCATTTGATCCTGGCCTTGCGTGCCGCGAATGAGTACAAGCGAGTCATCGAGAAGAAGGATAGATAAGTGCGGGCTTCCGGCGTGCCCGCTCGAGATGCGATCAACAAGTATACAATGCCGCTGATGCCTAGCGCGCAGGCAAATACCAGCGCTTGAAGCGGGGCGCTCAGACCGAGGATAGACGGCTCTATCCAGAGGAGCCATCCGATCAGCAACACTGCGAGACCGAGGCCGCCACTGCCAACCCCTCTCAAGGCCGGGTCCAGCCATTCTCTCAATGGCCTCTTCAAGCGGGCTTGCAAGACCCCAATGGTCATCAGGCTGCCTGCCACTTGCGAGATGACGAATGCCAGCGGCAATCCTGGCAGTTGAAAATAACGCGGGAGTGTCCATGCGGCGAGGATGTAGAGCAGACTATTCGCTATGCCGATGTATAAGGGGGTCACCATATCACGCATAGCGTGGAACGCGCGGGTCAGAACCAGCAAGATGGCCGCCGGGGCAACGGCCAGGCTGTACCAGCGCAAGAGGTCCGCCGTGCTCTGCGTATCCAACGCGGTAAATTCTCCACGCTGAAAGATTAACCTCACCCATGTTGGGCTGGATAGAAAAAACCAAAGAGACAGTGGCACGGTCAGCAGGGCCATATTGCGTATCCCGGCCCTGAGGGTTGACATATAACCCGAAACATCTTGCGCCGCATGATCGCGAGCGAGCATCGGGAAAATGACAATAGCAACCGAACTGGACAGCACCAATCCCGGAATCTGGTACAACTTGGACGCAAAAGTCAGGTGAGATAACTGGCCGGCGGCAAACCCGGAGGCAACCACGCGTTCGACAATCGGCACACACTGCGCCAATATCACAAATACCAGTAATGGCACAAACAGCCGCCAGGTCTCTCGCACAGCGGGGTGGCTCAGGTTTAGTGACGGGCGATAATCCCATCCCCGGTGGCGCAAGGCTAAGGCTTGTAGCGTGAACTGTAGCGCACCACCGATCAGGATGCCAAGCGCGGCGGCCTCGATACCCAAGCGCGGGGCGAGAATGAGCAGGCTCGCGAACGCCGCGCTATTAACCAGCGCTTGCCCGAATGCAGGCACGTCATAAACGTTCAGAGCGTTAAGGGTAACACCGAGCAGCGCAGCTAGCCCCAGCAGGGCAACAGCCGGGGCTGTTAGGATAACAAGACGCACGGTCAGTGCGGCACGCTCCGCGTCAAAGCCCGGCGCCATCCACTGCGCCAACGGCACAGCACCGATAACCAGAGCGCCGACTATGCCCAGAAGCGCCAGCGCAGACAGGGTTACAACGGAATTGACCACCAACCAAATGTGCGACTCTTGATCCGACCGGGCCGCCAGTATGGGCAGAAGCGCCGGCCCCAGCGCGCCGCCCACAATCACCGTGCCAACCATGATCGGGATCAGGCTTGCGACATAGAAAGCGTCGGTCTGCGCGGACGCGCCAAAGATGGCCGCCAGCGCGGCATCGCGCGCGTAACCGAAGACCATGCCCAAGCCCGCGAACAGCGAAACCACGCCGACGGCACGGGCTTGCTGCGCGGCCTTCGTCTCGGCCTCTGGTCGCGCTGTTGCGCTCACGGTTGAATTCGTTTGCGAGCCTCCCGCTCTTGATAGGCCCACTGCTGGTTGCCGGGCGCCCAGTACAGCGCGGCGCTGAAATTGTCGGCAGCGCGCTGCCAGTCGCCGCTCTGCTGGTAGCCCTGGGCGTGCAGGGCAAAATGGTTAGCCACATCTTCCAGCCTGCCAGCCACATCCAGCGCGTCGCCGACAAGCCCTAACGAGATGAGCGCGTCGGCGAGAAGCAGGCGCGTCGCGCGCGTGCGGCTTCCGCCGGCATAGGCGGCCTGCAAGACCAGCTTGCTTTTTTCGTAATCGCCAAGCGACCACGCGATCGCACCGAGCCGCTCGTTAGCCGTGCGGTCGGATGGCGCGATGGCCTGCGCTTGCTCCAGCAGGCCGGTCGCCGTGTTCAGATCGGCGGCGAGCCGCGCCTCGTCCAGCGCCGGATGGATATGCTTCGGGTCGGCGAGTTGCGGCAGTTCTGTGCGAGTCTGAATCAGGGCGCCGGCATTGGCGTAAGCCGCGGCGAGGGGTTGGCCGCCCACCCACAGAATCAGAAGCGCCGACAGCGCGGCCAGAGCCATCAGGTCAGCCGCAGGAGACAATCCCAGACCCGAAGGGTTTCTAAAACCCTTCGGGTCTATGGGCGGGATTTCGAGCGACCAGGCGGCATAGGCCAGGCTCAAGCCCACGAACAGAAAGGGCGCGGCGCGGTCGCCGTAGCCCGGCGCATCCACCAACCAGACCAGCATCAGGGCCACTGTGGCCCACAGCGCGCCTCGCCCCACCCGCGCAGACGGTATCCCGCGCCGGAAGGCATAGAGGGCGGTTCTACCCAGCAGGTACAACAGAGCCGAGAGGCCCAAGACGCCTTGCTCGATAGCCACTTGCAGAAACAGGTTATGCGCGTGGGGGATGAGGGGCCCGTTTGAGACGTAAGCGTAGGCTTGATAAACCATAGGGAACGTGCCCAAGCCGCTCCCGGTGTACAGATAATCGCGCACCAACGGGATGCTGTTCTCCCAGACCACCAGACGCACCGTGCCCGGGTCGGTTGCGCCGACCAGCGCGTCAAACAGGTACACCAGAAAGTCATGGGCATAGACGATGGCGAGCGCGGCGGAGATGGGAGCGGCGACGACCAGAATGACGAACAGCCAGCGCCCACCCGCCCCGAACCGTTTGGCGCCGCGCCAGATGCCCCACAGGAGGCTTGTCAGAACCAGCGCCAGCCACGAGCCGCGCGAGCCGGTCATCAGCAGGCCAAAGGCAATGATGCCCAGGCCCACGGCCAGCGCCCTGCGCCCCCAGCCGGCGGCTTCGCGCGCCGCCGCGAGCCCAACCAGCAGTCCGACCACCAGCACGCTGGCGACAATGTTGGGGTGCGGGGAATGCAGACCGGCGCGAGGAATCAGCCGGCCAATCGCAATGCCGACCTCGGTGGCCGCTTCAAACTTCACCGTTTCATGCGCCCAATCGCGCTGGGTGATGAAGTACAGCGCGAGCGCCGCCGCGGCAAAGGTCAGGCTGGCCGCGGCTTGATGGAGACGGCGAGGACTGACGCACCACTGCATCACTCCATAGAAGGTCGCGATGGAGACGAGGATGAACCCATACTGCCGCAGAGCCGTCTCGTTGTCATAGGCCGCCCACAGCGCCAAGGTTGCCGTGACGGCGAAGAGCGTCAGCGGCCACGCCAGATGGCTCGCGGGCGATGAGCGCCCTCCCAACCCCAAACGAGGCGACTGGATGTGAATGACCCACGACAGGCCGAGCAGTCCAAATCCCAGCCCCATATAGGGTCGGTAGCTCTCGGCCGAGGCAAAGAGCGCCCACGCCGCGAGGAGCCAGAGCGGCTCAAAGTCCGCTAACTTCAGCTGGCGCAGGTCTCGTTTGACAGACAGTATTCTCGTTGGCACGCTAAGCCGAAGGGTGCTCAGGGCGCTTCGCTCCTTTTATTGCAATTCCGCCTTGCCGTCGCGGATCGTCAGCAGGAAGTGCATTACCGAATCATCAACCGGCACCTGCGAAGCATCGGTGATAATCAGGATGTCCGTGCGCTCGTAGCGGATATGCAGAGCCGCGTCAAGACCATTGCGAAACAGGTAAGGGCCGGTGTTGCCGGGGGCAATATCCGGCGCGCTGGAGTCCGGAACATCGCTAAAGATGAGCACGGCATCCTGCGGCGGGTCGGGGAGCAGTTCGACAATGCTGGCGATAATCGCTTCGGCTTCTCGCCCGGCTGTTTCCCAGCGCAAGCCGCGCTCATAGAGCATGACGACGCCCGTGCCCAGCCAGACCAGCGCCGCCACCCCCACCGCGGCGGCTTGAAGGCGGCCCGCGCGGGGCATGGCCGTCCAGCGGCCTGCTACCTCAGCCGCGGCGATGCCCGCCAACAGAGCCAATCCCATATCCGACGCATATAAGAACCGGTCGGCGATATAAGGCCAGAGGGCGAGGATGAAATAGAGAGCGCTGCCGGCGATCCAGCCGGCCGCAAAGACGACTGCCTTCCGGTTGCGCCAGGACGATAGACGCAGCATCCACGCGGCCAACATCAGGCAGAGGCCGGTTAAAACCGCCAAGATGGGGCGATAGTCCCACGCCAAACTTAACAACGGCTCCGGGCGCACGAACAGCCGATTGAAATATTCGAGCGCGCCCACCGCGATACAGGACGCGCTGTGACAGGCCGCCACGTAATTGTAAACTCCGTTTGGCGCGCTGATGAGGCGCAGGGCCACATAGCCTGTGGCGAGCGCGACAACCGGCGTCAAGCGCGCGGCTAACCGCCGGCTGATGGCCGGCAGTGAATCGCGCACAACGGATAAGAGGTAGGGAGCGGCGTCAGGTGAGACAGACGAGTCACCGTGTGAACGGGCAGTACGGGCGAAGCCGCGCGCACCCATCATCGCGTCAACGAGCAGGCCACTCGCGCGCCGCTTCGCCCCTACACGCGCCGCTTCGCCCTGACTAGCCGGGGTGGGGAATAGGTGTTGTAGAACCTCGTGCCAACCGATCAACAGCAAGGTGAGCAGGCCGGTCTCGTCCACCAGCATGTTGAGCGCGACCAGGGCGAAACTGGCGCGCCGCGCGCCGCGCAGGTAGGTATAGACTGCCGCGAGCAGGACAAAGCCGCCCAGCGCGTTGTGTAAATCCGCTACCCACCCAATCACCTCGTGCGCGTGGATGTTCGTCACGAACACCAGCGCGGCCGCGGCTCCTGCCCAGCGGCTGGCCGTGAGGCGCTGCGCGAGCCGGTAAATGATCAACGACGAGCCGATATGCAGAGCCAGCGCAACCAGATGATAGCCGAGCGGGTTGAGGCCGAAGAGTTGGTATTCGAGCCAGAAGACCAGACTGGTCAGCGGGCGGTAGAAGCCTGTACCACAAGGATTAAGGCGCCACAGGATGTCTTCCAAATACGACCACTGGGCAATCTCAAGACACCCGAACGAATCGGAGACAAACCCGGCGCGAAGGCTCGGTAGAAAGGCGATGGCGCCGAGCAGGCTGATGCCGAACGGAAATCTCCAGTTCAGGATTGCCTGTTTGAGGCGGCTTGTGTCTACCGCCGGTACTGTGACAGAAATCTGGCGCGCAGGTGTGGCCATGGATGCCCTGGTGTGGGATTACCCTTTGGGGTTTGGAGAGGCGCGCGCGCCTTGACCGGCTTTGCGCAGAATCGTCAGCGTGCTGGCGTCGAGAGCCTGTGTGCCGCGCGGCCTGCCGACGATGAGTACATGATCGCCAACTTTGATGTCGGCGGGTCGGATGTGTTGGGCGCTCGCTTTGATCTGTGTGCTGGCCTTCAGCGTCACGGTTACCACACGCCCTCGTTTCGTTTGCACGACGACGGAGCGCGCTTGCAACATGACCTGCGTGACCTCGCCGCTAAACGCCACGGAGCGGGGGCGCAAGCCGGATGACTCGCCATCGAGGGCCTGTTCGGCAGAGGCGCTGCTGATGCCCGCCATCAGGCTCACCACCATCACCAGCGGGGTGATAATCCAGAGCAGATTAGGGGTCAACCAGCGGGGCATATCAACCAGCCTTTCCCTGCTGCCGGGTCAAGAGCCGAGGCAGTGCATGAGAGGCCAACCAGACGCACGCCGCGCCGCCCAAGACTGCGGCGATTTCCAACAAGGGCAGGGCATCTACCAGGGCTGATAGAAAATCGTCGGCCTCGTCTGTGAGCAGGTCAAGGTTGCTGACCAGCGCTTCCAAAAAGTCGAGTGTGCCGGAGAATGTCAAGCCGCGGCCGAGCGCGTACGCGAAGAGGCCCAGCGCCAGCAGGGTGACGAGCGTGGCGAGCGTGCTGATGTGCTGGATGCGCTGGGCGCGGCGGATGCGTGCGAGAACGCGATCCGTGAGGTTAGGCTTGGGATCTGCCCACTGAAGCCGGGCATAGAGACGATCGAGATCGTCAAGGGGTTCGGGTTGCACTATAATCTCCCTCCTTCACACGCCCTGAAAAGGCTGAAAGTTTCAATGGCCGGTTCATCCATTTTTAACCCCGGCTGACCGGCGGAAGTCCTCGCCGAGTTTCTGGCGCAGAAGCTTCTTTGCGCGCTGGAAGTAGGTCTTGGCCGTGTTCTCCGGCACTTTCATGACGGCGGCGATTTCGCCAAACGATAAGTCGTTGACATAACGCAAGGTGACCGCCATGCGGTAATTGGGCGGCAGGGCATGGATGGCCTCGCGCAAGATGCGCTGTAGGTCGCTGTGCTCGGCGAGTTCATCCAGCGCAGGCGATGGGTCAGCCACGTCGAAAGCCGGAGGATCGAAATCATCGTCGTTGCTATGGCCTTCGCGCCCCGACAAACTCAGCGGCGCGCGCGCGCGCCAGAGGTCAATACACTTGTTGCGCGCAATCTGATAAATCCACGGCTTCAAGGGCGAGTCGAGGTGCGCGCGCGGCAGGGACTGGTAGACCTGCACAAAGACGAGTTGCGCGGCTTCGTCCGCCTCGTCGGGGTCACCGAGAAAATTGAGCGCGAAGTTATAGAGCGGTTTTGAGTAGCGTTGGACTAACGATTCAAAAGCGTGGAGATTGCCGGCCAGAAAGCGCCGGGCCAGTTCTTCGTCGGAGGGTTGTAGGTCTGGCATCGGTGTGTATCATAACATCGCGGGGATAAATTGTCATATCAATGAGAACCTTCAGACTTCCGAAGTTTTCGAAAACTTCGGAAGTCTGCGATGCGTGTTTGCGGCGCGCGTGCCGGGCGGGATGGGCGAAGCCGCGCGAGTGACCTGCTCGTTCACGCGATGATTCGCGCGCGCGGCTTCGCCCCTAGCGGTGGTATAATCTCTGCGGTCGCGGCGCCGACGCGCATCGCGTGTGCGTCTCGGCCAGCGGCATAGGAAAATCAGATTCTTCGTGGAGCATGAATGACGCAAACCATATCTATCGCGCTGGTCGGACTGGGGAACGTTGGCCGGCGTGTTATACAACTGCTGTTAGACAAAGAAGCCGACCTGCGAGAACGTTACGGCCTCAGCTTCAGGGTTGTCGCGGCCGCCGACTCGTCCGGCGCGGCGGTGGCGGCCGGCGAGGGCGCGCCCAAGTTTGGCATGGGGCGCAAGAGCGAAGGGCTGGACCTGCGCGAGATACTGCGCGCGAAGGAGTCGCGGCAGGGTGTCGCCACACTACCCCGCCGGGGACGCGCGGGCATGAGCGCGCGCGAGATGTTGGAGAGGGTGGAGGCGGGGGCGTTGTTGGACATGTCGCCGACGAACCTCGCCGATGGCGCGCCGGGCCTGCCGGCGGTGGAAGCGGCGATTGAGCGCGGGATGCACGTGGTGCTGGCGAACAAGGGGCCGCTGGTGCTGGCGTACCCGAAACTGGCGGAGGCCGCGCGCAAGCGGCAGACGCGCCTCGCGTTCAGCGCCGCCGTCGCGGGCGGACTGCCGACGGTCAATCTGGGCCGCCGCGACCTGGCCGGATCGCGCATCGAGCGCATCGAGGGTGTGCTGAATGGCACGACCAACTTCATCTTGACCTCGATGGCAGAAAGCGGCATGAGTTACGCCGACGCGCTGGCCGAAGCGCAGGCGCGCGGCGTCGCCGAAGTCAATCCTGCGCTGGATGTGGAGGGCTACGATGCGGCGGTGAAGCTGTTGATCCTCGCCCACGCCGCGCTGGACTATCACGTCACGCTGGACGAGGTGGAGCGCGTGGGCATTACCGGCGTGACGATGGATGACCTGACGCGCGCGCGCGCCGGCGGCAAGGCCATCAAGCTGCTCTGCCTGGCCGAGCGCGAAGGCGAGCGTTGGCGCCTGTCGGTCAAGCCGGCGGCCCTGCCGCTGGCGCACCCGCTGGCGCAGCTCAACCCACACCAGATGGGCATCATCTATCACAGCGACATCAACGGCATCATCACCGCCGCCATTCAGGAAGAAAACCCGATGCCGACGGCGGCGGCGGTGCTGCGGGATTTGATCAATTTGTATTGGCCTGCATAAGCGCAAGGGATTATGACCTCCATCTCCAAGCCTCTCGAACGCGCCGCCCCCCGCTTTTTTTACGGCTGGTTGATCGTCCTGATTGCCTGCCTCGGCATGTTCATCACCGCCGGCACCGGCGGCTACATCTTCGGCCAACTCATTCGCCCGCTCTCGCAGGCGTTTGGCTGGTCGGTCGGGCTGGTCTCCTCGGCCACGCTGGTGCGCTCGCTGACCAGCATTCTGGTCGTGCCGGTGGTCGGGCGGATCACCGACCGCGTGGGCTCGCGGCCGGTGATGCTCGCCGGATCGTTGATCGGCGGCGGCGCGTTCATGTGGCTGTCGGTGATCACCGACCCCCTGCTCTTTTATGCGGTCTTTACGGTGGTCGTCTCGGTTGGCTACAGCATGTTGGGCGGCATCCCATCGCAGGCGGCGGTCGCGCGCTGGTTCAAACGGCGGCGCGGCATGGCGCTGTCGCTGGTGACGATGGGCATCTCCTTCGGCGGCGTGGTGATGGTGCCGCTGGTGCAGTACCTGCTGGACAACTTCGGCTGGCGTTTTGCCTTTGGCGCGATTGGCGCGGGCATCTGGCCAGGGCCCCTCAAAAGTCTCTTGACAAGTAGGAAAAAAGACCTCCCTCGGTTAAACTGAAGTTGCCAAAACCCAGATAACCGAGGGAGGTCGAGATGCATGATAGCACAGAACGGGTGGAGAGACTGCAGTTGCCCGAGA
>JACQEC010000139.1 GCA_016200765.1 Chloroflexota bacterium
CATAGCAGGGAGTTGGCAAAGACGTCCGTAAACAGCCCTTCGAGGAACTTCCCAAACAGAGCCGCGCTTCCGATGAACAGCGCGCCGGTCGCCGCCGCAGTCAGCCCCAGCACGGTCACCGCCCCGCTTTCCCCTTTGCGCACGCTCTTCCATGTCGTGATCAGACGCGGCGTTTCCTGACTGAGCAGGCCGAGCTCGGTGGCCCAGGTGTCGGCGGTCACGGTCGCCATCGCGCCGATAAACGCCGCAAAGATCAGGCCGGAGTTCAGCGCGGGGAAAAGGGCGCTCGCCACGGCCAGAGCCGCCGCCGCGCCGCCGTTCGCCATCACCTGAAAAAAGTCGCGCCGGCCGCCTTTGGCAAACTCCACCGCCGCGCCGCGCTTCTGGTCAGCCCCGTAGCGTGTGAGCAGTGAGGAGGAGGCGAAGAACGCGACGATCACCGCGGCCCAACTGAAGCCGCCCAGCCCAAACGTCAGCGTGCCAACCAGCACTGCGCCGGCCACTCCATCCAACGAGAGGGCGTGAAAGCGGTAGGCGATCAGGCCAATGAGCACGCTGAGGGCAAAACCGGCGGCTAACTGGCCGATGGAGATGGGCAACGGCGCGCGCCCTACTGCGGCAGGGTGAACTTCAAGGCGATCATCGCGCCCACCAGCGTGGCCGCGAGCAGAAAGATGCGCCGCAGGTCTGAGGTGACGTGATCATATTCGTGGCTGGCGACGGCTGTCATCATCGGGGTCGCGCGTGGGGCCTGCCCTGAGACGGTCGTTGGGGCGCGCGGTTCAGGGGCAGGCTCCTCCGCGCTCTTGCGCGGCGTCGCAGAGGGCATCATTACCGCCGGGCGGCGCGGCGCGGGTTTGCCTGTCTCCGCGAGCTTGCGTCGCTCGCGGCGTGTGGGTTTCGGCATGACGGGTTCTCCTTGAGTGCAATTTCAGAGTGTGCCAGTGACGATCTCATCACCGGCACGCTATGGTGATTATACTGGCCAATGAAGCATGTTCAAAGTAGAGGCGAAGTATCCACGGCCCGCATTGGCGCGCAAACGCGGAACCCGCAACGCTCAACGGTTTGCGACAGGCCGGGCAAAGCGCCCGATAATCATCCCGCCCAGCAGCCGCGCTTCCTCAACGCGGAACAGCACAACCAGCGCCGCATAAAGGGCAACGCCCACGAGGGCGGCGATGCCCATGCCGATCAAGGAGTTGCCGGACCACGCTAAGACGACGGCCACGACGCCGCCCATCAGCAGCGCCGCCGCCGCGACCTTGAGCGTGGTGCGCACCACGCCGTAGCCGGTGAGGCCGCCGATGGCGCGCACAATCGCCGCCAGCAGGATCAGCGCATGGGACGAGTTCTGCACGGCGTTCGCAAAAGCCAGCCCCGGCATACCCCACGGGCCAATCAGCGCCAGCGCCGTAACCAGATAGAGGCCCACCGACACGACCCCGACCACCACCGGCGTGACCGTATCCTTGCGCGCGTAGAAGGCGACAATCAGCAGTTGGTCGAGCGCCACAAACGGCAGTTGGGGCGCGTAAGCTAGAAACGCCAGCGCGGTGCGCTCGGTGTCAAAGGCGCTGAACCGCCCGCGCTCGAAGAGCAAGCGCACCAGCGGCTCGCGCAAAACCATCAGCCCGACCATGGCGGGGATCATGGCGATCATGGCGAGCTTGATGCCGAGCGCGAGTGTGGATTTGTAGTCGGCGCTGGCCGCCTGCCGCGACAGCGTGGGCAAGATGGCCGACGACAGCGCCACCGCCACCAGCCCCAGCGGGAACTGGATGATGGTGGTGGCGAAGCGCATGGCCGCCATGCTCCCCTCGCCGGTGCGCGAGGCAAGGTTGCGATCCATCACGATGCCGCCGATGGTCACGATCAAGCCCAGCGCCACCGGCAGATAGAGGCGCAAGGCATGACGCAGGGCGGGATGCGAAAAGTCCAGCGAGGGGCGCACGCGCAGTCCGCGCAATGCCGGCCACTGCAAGACGACCTGCATCAGCGCTCCGGCCAGCACGCCGATGACGAGGCTGTGCAGGCCGAGCGCGCCCGCGAGTGCCAGTGCGACGACGATGATGCTCGCGTTGTACGTTGCGCTGACAAAGGCTGGCAGGGCAAACTGCCGCCGCGCCTGTAGCAGCGCCGTCAGGATACCGGAGACCGCCATGAAAAGGGTGGCGGGCAACATCAGCCGCACGAGCGCGATGGCTTCGTCGCGCACGCCGGGCGCAAAGGCCACCCCCAGCACTGCAATCAATTCGGGCGCGAAGACCGTCAAAATCACAATCAGCGCCGCGAGCACGATGGCGGCCAGTGTCAACAGGGTCGAGACCATCTGCGACAGGTCGTCCCGCTGGCGCGGGTCGTCGGAATAGGCGCTGAAGACCGGGATGAGCGCCGCCGAAATCGCCCCGCCGATGAGCAGGTCGTAGATGATGGTTGGCACGGTGGAGGCGGCGACAAAGGCGTCGGTGGCGCCGCTGGCGCCGAACAGCGCGGCGATCACCTGCTCGCGTCCCAGCCCCAGCAGGCGGCTGAGCACATTGCCTGCCATAATGATGCCGGCGGCTCTGACGATGGTTCTGCGGGTGGAGGGGGTCATCGAAATGATTTTTGATTTCTGATTTTAGATTTTTGATTGACAATCTAAAATCAGAAATCAAAAATGCTCTTGGAGGCGGGCGATGAGGCGGCTGGTGGAGCGGCTTGCGACGTAGGGGATGAACTCGACGCGGCCCCCATAGGCGGCCGCCGCCTGCGCCTCCGGCGGGACCTTGCCGCCGGGGCCATAGTCGCCGCCCTTGACGTAGACATCGGGCTGGATGACCTCCACCGCGTGTTCGGCGGTCAGCGCGTCGAAGATGACAACGTAATCCACGCACGCCAGCGCCGCCAGTATCTCCGCGCGCTCGTCCTGCGGCGTCAGCGGGCGGCCCTCGCCCTTCAGCGCGCGCGCCGACTCGTCGCTGTTCAGCCCGACGATCAGGCAGTCGCCCAGCGCGCGCGCGGCCTGCAAACAGCGCACGTGGCCCACGTGCAGAAGATCAAACACGCCGTTGGTGAAGACGCGCGTCCGGTATCGCGCGCGCAGACCGGCGGCTTCGTCCAGCGTGATGATCTTGCTCATGCGCCAATCACCTGCCGCAGTTCGGCCACGGTTGTCACGGCCACGCCGATGTGCCGCACCACAATGCCCGCCGCAACCATCGCCAGCCAGGCCGCATCCATCTCGTCCACGCCGCAGGCCAGCGCCAGCGTCAGCACCGCGATCACGGTATCGCCCGCGCCGGTTACGTCGAATACCTCACTGCGGTTGACCACCGGCAGGTGGGCGTAGCGCCCGTCGCGCGTGGCGATGGACAGCCCATCATCGGCGCGTGTAATCACCACCGCGCGCGCGTGGAGCCGCCCCAGCAGTTCCTCACAAGCGGTCTGGAAATCACTTTCCTGCTCAAGCCTCCGCCCCAGCGTGGCCTCGGCCTCCTGCCGGTTGGCGCGCACGAGGTCGAAATCGGCGAAACGCAGTAAGTCTCCTTGCGAGTCAACGGTCAACAGCCGCTGCCGCCCCCCGATCCAGTCGGGGGCTGCCGAAGGGTGCGCCGCGCTCCGGCAGGCCTCGATGATCGCCGGTGTCACCAGCCCGCCGCGGTAGTCCGAAACCAAGAGAGCGTCGGCTTCTTCAGCGCAGTCGTGGATACGCTCGATCAGCGCGCGCTCAATCGGCGCGGACAGCGGCTTGCGCTCGATGCGGTCGAGGCGGGCGACCTGCTGGGGGAAGGTGGGCATCGCGCCTTCGGCCATTACCCGCATTTTCGTGGTGGTCGGACGGCTGGGGTCGGCGACGATGCCGCCGGTGTCCACGCGCAGTTCGTGGAAGCGGGCCAGCAGTTGCTCTCCGGCGCGGTCGGGGCCGATCACGCCGACGGGGACGGCGTGCGCGCCCAGCGCGACGAGGTTATGCGCCGGGTTGCCCGCGCCGCCGGGTACGGCGAACTCGCGCGAGAGCTCCAGCACCGGAATGGCCGCCTCGCGCGAGAGCCGCGTGGCGCGGCCGACCAGGTACTCGTCCAACGCCAAATCGCCGACGATCATGACGCGGCGTGCGGCGATGCGGTTGAGAGCGGCCAGGAGTTGTTCGCGCATAAGGCACATTCTAAGGTGGAGTGCGGCGATTAGCAAACGTGACGGGTGACGGGCGGCGCAACAGCACGACCGGGGATCGAGAGTTGATTTTGGATTTCCGATTTTTGATTTTAGATTGCCAATCAAAAATCTAAAATCACCAATCTATAAATTGAAGATGGTCGCCCGTCACGTTTCTGCGCAACTGTGATATAATGCCCGTAGTTCCTCTTGTGCTGGACCTTCTATGCCCGACTTCGTTCACCTGCATTGTCATTCGGAATACTCTCTGCTCGACGGGCTGTGCCGCCTGAAGCCGCTGGTCAAACGGGCCAAAGACCTTTCTATGCCCGCGCTGGCGCTGACCGATCACGGCGTGCTGTTCGGGGCGATTGAGTTTTATCGCGCGGCCAAAGAAGCCGGGGTCAAGCCGATCATCGGCTGTGAGCTCTACGTTGCGCGCCGCGACATGCGCGATAAAGACCCCGAAGCCGACAAGAAATCGCATCACCTCGTCGTGCTGGCCGAGAACGAAACCGGCTATCGCAACCTCCTGCAGATCGCCAGCGCCGCCCAACTCGAAGGCTTCTACTACAAGCCGCGCGTAGATCACGCCTTTCTGGCGAGCCATGCCGAAGGCTTGATTGCCCTCTCGTCTTGCAAGTCGGGCGAGGTCATCCGCGCGGTGGAGGCCGGACTGGAAGAAGAGTCGCGCCGACTGGCGGCATGGCACAAAGAGGTCTTCGGCCCGCGCAACTACTTCATCGAATTACAGCATCGCGACGGCTTGCCGGAGATGGCGGCGGTCAACCGTGAGTTGTTGGAGATTGCGCGCGAGTTGGATGTGCCGGTGGTCGCCACCAACGACGTGCATTACATCGAGCCCACCGACGCCGCCACGCAGGAATTGTTGCTCGCCATTCAGACACAAACCCTGTTGAGCGACGCCAAGCGGATGCGGATGGAAGGCACAGACTACTACCTGCGCACGCCCGACGAAATGGCGTCGCTCTTCAGCGGCCTGCCGCAAGCCTTGCAGAACACCCTGCTCATCGCCGAGCGCTGTAACTTGAACCTTGACTCAAAAGGCTATCACCTGCCCGTCTTCGACGTGCCCGGCGGTGCCACCCCCGAAACCTACCTGCGCCAGCTGGCCGAAAGCGGGCTGTCACAGCGCTATGGTCTCATCACGCCGGAACTGCGGGCGCGGCTGGAGTATGAGTTGGGCGTCATCCACCAGATGGGCTTCGACACCTACTTCCTGATTGTATGGGACCTCGTGCGCTACGCCCGCGAGCGCGGCATCTGGTACAACATCCGCGGCTCGGCGGCGGCCAGCGTCGTCGCCTACACGCTGGGCATCACCGTGCTGGACCCCATCGCCAACGGCTTGATCTTCGAGCGCTTCCTCAACCCCGGCCGCGTGACCATGCCGGATATTGACATGGACTTCCCCGACGACCAGCGCGGCGGGATGATTGACTACACCGTCAAGAAGTATGGCCGCGACCGCGTGGCGCAGATCATCACCTTTGGCACGCTGGGCGCTAAAGCCGCCATCCGCGACGTGGCCCGCGTGACGGGCGTGGAGCTCAACGAAGCCGACCGGGTGGCGCGGCTGGTGCCCTTTGGCCCCAAAGTGCATCTGGCCGACTGCCTGACTGAGGGCGAGTTGGCCGGCGCTTACCAGAACGATGAGCGGGTGCGCGACCTGATTGACAAGGCGCTCAGCCTCGAAGGCGTGGCGCGCCACGCCTCGACGCACGCCGCCGGAGTGGTGATTGCCGACCGCCCGCTGACGGAATACGTGCCGTTGCACCGCCCGACCAAAGAAAAAGATGCTGACGCGGGACTGGGCGTAGTCACGCAGTACGCGATGGAAGACCTCGAACACATCGGCCTGCTGAAGATGGACTTCCTCGGCCTCTCGACGCTGACGATCATGAAGCGCGCGGTGGACCTGATCGAGCAAACGCGCGGCGAGCGGATTGTGATCGAGCAGGCGCCGCTCGACGACTCGGCGATTTTTGAACTGCTCTCGTCGGGCAATGTGGAAGGCATCTTCCAGGTCGAAGGCGCGGGCATGAGGCGCGCGCTGACCAGCCTCCAGCCGACCGGCTTCGAGGACATCGTCGCGGTCATCTCGCTCTACCGCCCCGGCCCGATGCAGTTCATTGACAAGTTCATCGCGCGCAAACACGGCAAAGAGACCATCACCTATGTGCATCCCGCGCTCGAACCGATCCTGAAGGACACCTACGGCATTTTGATCTATCAGGAGCAGATTATCCAGATCATGACCGATCTGGCCGGCTATTCAGCCGCCGACGCCGATCTGGTGCGGCGCGCGGTCGGCAAGAAGAAGCAGGAAGAACTGCTCAAGCACCGCGAGGGGTTCATCAAAGGCGCCCAGGCAACCGCCAAGCTCCCGGCCGAGATCGCCGGGAAGGTCTTTGAAGAAATTGAGTACTTCGCCAATTACGGCTTCAACAAGGCCCACGCGGCGGATTACGCCGTCATCACCTGCCAGACGGCGTGGCTGAAGGCGCGCTATCCGGTCGAGTATATGACCGCGCTGTTGAGCGTCTCGCGCGGCGACACCGGCAAGATCGCGTCCTATGTCGGCGAGTGCATTCGCCTCAAGATCGAGGTGCTCCCGCCGGAGATTAACCAGAGCGCGCTGGACTTCACGGTCGAGCCCCCGACTGGATCGGGGGCTAACCCCCGACTGGATCGGGGGCTGGCCCCCGACCTGGATCGGGGGCTGGCCCCCGACCTGGATCGGGGGCTGGCCCCCGACCTGGATCGGGGGCTGTCGAAGGGTGCCGAAGGGGCGATTCGCTTTGCGCTGGGCGCGATCAAGAACGTCGGCGACGGCGTGGTTGCCACGCTTGTGGAGGAACGGGATGCTCATGGCCTGTTCGCGTCGCTCGAAGATTTTTGCGCGCGCGTGGACCTGCGGCAGGTGAACAAGCGCGCGCTGGAATGCCTGATTCGCAGTGGCGCGCTCGCGCCGTTCGGCCCGCGCGAGCAGCTGCTGGCCGTGATAGACCGCATGATGGACGCCTCCCAGCGCTCGCATCAGGCGCAGTCGGTCGGCCAACTCGACATGTTTGGCGGCGCGCTGGCAACGGGCGGCCTCTCGTTCCACCCCCTGCCGCCGGTTGAGCCGAAGCCGCTCAAAGAGGTGCTCTCGTGGGAGAAGGAACTGCTCGGCATCTACGTCTCCGAGCACCCGCTCAAGCGCGTCATGCCCTATGTCGAAGCCCACGCCACCGCCACCATCGGCCAGATTGAGCCGTCGCTGGCCGGGCAGATGATTGTCGTCGTCGGGATGATCACCAGCGTGCGCACCATCACCACCAAGAAGGGCGAGACGATGGCCTTCGTGCTGTTAGAAGACCTGACCGGCATCACCGAAGTGACCGTCTTCCCGCGCCTGTATAAGAGTAGCCGCGAGTTGTGGGAAGCCGACAGCGCGGTCGTGCTGCGCGCGCGGGTTGAGGAGCGCGAAGGCAAGGCGAAGCTGCTGGCCGAGTCTGCCGAACGGCTGCCGCAGGAAGAAGAGCGCGAGGCCGCCGCGGTCGCCTCCACCGTAGCCGCCGCGCCGGTGCTCGTCTCGAACGGCAACAACCACTTCAAGCAGAAGAAGGCCCTGCGCCACCACCTCTACATCACCGTCCCGCGCACCGGCGACCACGCGCAAGATATCAGCCGCATCGGGCAGGTCTATGAATTGCTTCAGCGGCATCCGGGCGAGGACCACTTCAGCCTGTACACGGCCAACAGCCAGGGGCGCGTCCTGCTCGACTTTCCCAACGCGACCACCAAACACTCGGTGCAGTTACAGCAGAAGCTCGTGGAGTTGTTGGGGCCGGGCACCATTGCGGTGCGCGCGGTGGAAGCGTAGCGCCATGACCCGCGAAGGGTGAGCCGGTGAGCGTAAGACAGTGTTTCTTAAAAGGTCGGGTAAGCTTGGGGAATGATCAAATTCACCGAAACCTACCCAACCGATTTGAAGTATAGCGAATGGCAGCTGATTGAACAATGCTTTCCCGTTAGAGTGCTATTTCTTACAGGGGAATGGCACTTTGTTTGCGCCCAGATTTGTAACTAATAGACGCTTAACATCTACATAGTCGTCCTCTAAATCGAGTTATCTATGAATGGACAATACGACCA
>JACQEC010000140.1 GCA_016200765.1 Chloroflexota bacterium
TCCAGATACTTGTTGCTGATGGTCGGCAGTTTGACCAGCCGCATCCCGCGATAGACCTGACCGGCGTAGCGAATGTGGTTCGTGCGGCAGTAAACGCTGACGGTGTGCCCGCGCTCCACCAGCCGCGCGCCGAGCTGCTCGACGCAAGTCTCAAAGCCGCTGTAGGCGGCCGGCACGCCGCGCGTGCCCAGCATGGCGATTCTCACGAGATCATTTCCCGGTAGAGGGACTGGATGGCCTCGACCCCCCGGGCCAGCGAAAAGTGCTGGACGACGCGCTCGCGCCCCGCGCGCCCCATGCGCAAGCGCAGGCCTTCGTCGTTCAGCAGACGCAGGATCGCGGCGGCCATCTCGTCAATGTCGCCTGTTGGCACCAGATAGCCGGTCACGCCGTCCATCACCACCTCCGACGGGCCGCCGCTGCGGGTCGCGACTACGGGCTTGCCCAAAGCCATCGCCTCTAGGATGACCTGCCCTAGCCCTTCACGCCATTCGCGGGCTGTGGTGGGCAGCACTGAAACGTCGAAGGATCGAACAATCTCTGGCACGCGCTCGGGCAGATACCCCGCAAACACTAATGCCGAATCCAGACCGAGTTCATGCCGCAATTGCAGTAGAGACAGTCTGAACGCCTCGTACTGCGGCAGGCAACCGCCGACGACCACAAAGCGGGTGTGTGGCGCCGCCCCCGCCGGAGACGCTACAATCTGGCGCGCCGCCCGCAGGAAGGCCTCATGCCCCTTGACGGGGGTGATGCGTGCCACCATCCCGACCGTCAAGCCGTTCTGCCCCTCACCCCCGGCCCCTCTCCCCTGTATGGGAGAGGGGCCGGGGGTGAGGGCCGCCACATCCACGCCGTCGTAAATCACCCGTGTCTTGCGCTCGTCGTCCGGCGACAGCGCGCCGAGATGATCCCGTACGGCGCGGCTGACACAGATTATCCGGTCTGATAAGCGCGGGATCAGCCGCCTCATCACGGCCCACAAGAGTTGCGGGCGCAAGATTATCTCGCGCACGTGCCAGACGTGCGGCACACCCGCGATGCGCGCCGCCAGCGCGCCAGCCAGCACGGCGCTTGAGTTGCTGTGGATCAGCGCGACCCCTTCGCGGCGCGCCAGCGCGGCCAGTCGGAGTGCGGCGGGCAACACTTCAGCCAGCCGGCCAAACAGCGCCGGAGGGTACAGCTCGCCTCGCACCCGGAAAATGCCGAGCGGCATCACTCGCACGTCAATCCCCCGGCCGCGGAGTTCATCGTACAGTTGGCCGCGAAACGGCAGGACCACCAGCGGCGTGAACTCGGCTCGCTCCAGCGCCGCTGTCAGGTTCAACAGGCAACGTTCAGCGCCGCCGTAAAAGTCGCCCGATGCGTTGACATACAGAATCCGCCTCACCCTACCTCTCCTTCTCGCGCTGGACGATCAGACTACCCGCACGCAGCAGAGCCAGATAAACCCACGTGAAGCCCAGCCAGAATGCTGTCGTCAACTGATAGGCGACCAGTAGCGCAATCCCGCCGACGCCGAGGCCGATGAGGGCGGTGCGGGTAAAGCTCGACGGGGCGGAGTGCACGGCGCGCAGCCAGTCGCGCACCAGCCACGCCAACCAAACAAACAGGATAGCCACCCCGATAATGCCGGTGTCGTGAAGCGCCATGACCTCGATGTTGCTGAGCCACGCAGGCAGATGAGACGTGGACTCATACTTCTGCCCGAAAGCGTTTGCGCCGTTTCCAATCCACGGGTTGGCCTGCCAGTCCTGAATCGCCAGCCGATAGTTATCCAGTCGTTCGCCCAGCGTGTCAACCGAAAGCAGCCGCGAGAGGGCGATGGGCACAAGGGACGAAATCGGCGGCAGGGCCGGTCCCGGCGTTGCTATCGGGCGCGGGATGCGCGTCGGCGTCGGCGGCGATGGCGGCCCGCTGGTGAGGCGCGGCGTGACCGTCAACGCGGCGGCTGGCGCTGTCGCAGCGCCGGGCGCGGGTGTGGTGGTTGGCTTGGGCGTGAACGTGGGCGTTGGCTGTGGCGGTTGATAAGCCGAGTAATCACATGCTGGATTGCGCGGCGGCAGGGCCGAGCGCGAATAGCGCAGGGCCACGTTCATCAGGCCGATATCCGACGCCGAAATCAACAGCAGCAAAGCCGCTGATGCCGCCATCGTCGTAACCCTGATCCCCCAATGCCTGTCCTCTGCAATCAGAAAGGCCACCAGCAATCCCAACAGATAGCCGAGCAAGGCTGTGCGTGTGATGCTTAAGGCCACCGCTCCTAGCAGGGCTGCCAGCGATAAAGCCAGTAAGCGGCGTCTGGGGCGAGCCTGATGAGACAACAAAAGGGTTGTGACAATCAGGCCGATAGCGCCCGTGTAACTGCCAAAGATATTTGCTTCAAATAGCGTGCCATAGGGCGAGATCGTGAAGTTACACGTAGCCCCGTTGGGCGCGCGCGGCCCGTAGGGGTAATACTGGATGCCCAGGTCCAGACCCAGCGGAAAGGCGATGAGGGTAAAGACGCCATAGATCGCCTCGACCACGCCGACCACCATCAAGATTTTGACCGCTCGGTTGAACGTCACAGCGTCCACCACGAGGCTTTTGGTCAGCCAGTAGATCACCACCGCCGCCGCCATCAGCGCCAGAAACTTCAGGCTTTCACGGAGAACGGGCGCGTTGAGGACAGACGCGAGCAGCGCTACGCCCAGATACAGCGCCAGCAGAGCGTCATCCCATCGGAACTGCGCGCTCGGAACTGCGCGCTCGAAACTGCACGCCGCGAAAGCGTGCGAAAGCGCCCGAAAGCGCGAGAGCGTCGGACGCTCTGTCCCCATCCGAAGTTGAGGGGACAGGGTTCTCGACCGCCACAGTACGGGCGAAGCCGCGCGCGAATGGCCTGCTCGTTCACGCGGAGATTCGTGCGCGCCGCTTCGCCCCTTCCAGCGGACGATAACGATGCCTGTCACGACGATGAGGGCGACATGTTCGACCCGAATGCCGAATGAAGCCACGTCGAAGCGATAGCGATCGAGCGCGGTGGCGACAATCATGACCCCTAAGCCGATCACCGGCCAGGTCAGGGTGTTTTGTGGCAGCCTCTGGTGAAAGAACTTCGGAAAAAGACTGCGGCTAGAGTTCATGGATCGTTGGGGCAAGCCGCGCGCGAGCGGCCTGCTCTCTCGCTCAATTCGAGCACGCCAATTGGTACGCGGCCAATGTCAACTGCGCGGTGCGATGCCAGCTGAACTGTTGCGCGCGTTCCAGGCCGCGCGCGCGCAATTCGGCGCGCAGGCTTTCGTCGCTCAGGCAACGGCGAAGCCCTTCGGCGATGGCCGGCACGCTTAACGGGTCAACGGTGATGGCGGCGTCGCCGACGACTTCCCGCACCGCGCCATGATTGGACGTGACGACCGGCGTGCCGCAGGCCAGCGCTTCCAGTGGGGGCAGGCCCCCGCCTTCGTAGAGCGATGGAAATGCAAAGACCTGCGCGCCGTTATAGATAGTGATGAGTTCGGACTCGCTCAA
>JACQEC010000141.1 GCA_016200765.1 Chloroflexota bacterium
GCACACCGGCCATGGCGGCTAACCTCACCGACCACATCTGGTCCATGGATGAACTACTCAGCTTCCGCATCCCGCCAAAGCATTTATGGGCCGTTTAGAGCCGTGCCTCATTAAAGGGACACTACCCAAAAATCTAAAATCAAAAATTGCATCGGGGTCTTCCATGCTAAACCTTCATGCGCGGATCAAGCGCGTCGCGCAGGCCGTCGCCGAGGAAGTTGAAGCAGATGAGCGTCACGGCCAGCACGCCGCCGGGAAAGATCAGCGAATGGGGAAAGGTGCGCATCACGCGCACGCCTTCCGCAATCAGGATGCCCCAACTGGGCAGTGGCGGGCGCACGCCCAGCCCCAGAAAACTCAAGCCCGCTTCGGCGGCAATCGCGCCCGGAATGCCAAAGGTGGCCGCGACGATGATCGGCGCCATCACATTAGGCAGCAGGTGGTTGAACATGATGCGCCGGTCGCGCGCGCCGATGGTGCGCGCCGCCTCGACGTACTCCTTTTCCTTTAACGAGAGCACTTGCCCGCGCACCAGCCGCGCGACCGTCAGCCACGAGAGCAGCCCCAGCGCGATGAAGACGCCCAACAGCCCGCCGGTCAGTCTATCCAGCGCGCCGAGTGTTTGAGCCAGCCCGCCGGTGGCCGTGTCGAGCACGGCGCGCAGGTATGTGATAATCACGATAATCAACAGCAGGTTCGGAAACGCATACAGGATGTCCACCGTGCGCATGACCAACATATCGAGCCAGCGGCCAAAGAAGCCGGCCATCAGCCCCAGCGGCACGCCGATAGCCAGCACAATCGCGATGTCCACAATCGCGACTGCCAGCGAGATGCGCGAGCCATAGAGAACACGGCTGAACAGGTCGCGCCCGAGATTGTCGGTGCCGAAGATGTGCGCGGCGCTCGGCCCGTCGTCGGCGTGGTCGAGGTCTTGCTGTTCATACGGGTAAGGCGCAAGCGCGTTGGCAAACAGCGCGACCAGCACCAGCAGAACGATAAACAGCAGGCTGACCACCGACGCGCGATTGCGCAGCATCCGTCGCCAGGCATCGCGCCACATTCGGCGGCGACAAAGGGTTCGCGCAAGGCGGGGACGCTGGCGGTCATCGGGAATTATTGGTAGCGGATACGCGGATCCAGAAACCCGTACGAGATATCCACCAGTAAGTTGATGAATGAGATCAGCACGGCAAACAGCAGGACGATGCCGAGAATCAGCGGGTAGTCGCGCCCGCTGATGCTGTCAATGAAGCGGCGGCCCAGGCCGGGGATTTCATAGATTTGCTCGACGAAGAATGAAGCGATAATGACGTTGGAGAGCGTGACCCCCGCGACCGTAACCACCGGAATCATCGCGTTCTTCAGCGCGTGCTTGATGACAACCGCTCGCTCGCTAAGCCCCTTGGCGCGGGCGGTGCGCATGTAGTCCTGATTGAGCACTTCCAGCAGGCTGGAGCGCACGTAGCGCGCCAGTATCGCCGCCGGCCCGGAGCCAATGGCTATCGTCGGGATGATGATGCGCGGGTCAAACAGCCCGTTCCAGCCGCCGGTGGGCAGCCAGCGCAAGGCAAGCGAGAACAGCACAATCAACAGCGCGACGCGCACGAAGGGCGGCGTGGCGATACCGGTCACGGTGATCAGCGAGGCCGCGTAGTCAACCCAGGTATTCTGCTTGACCGCGGCCAGCACGCCCAGCGGGATGCCGACGGCGAGCGCGAACAGCATGGAGGCCAGCCCCAACTGCAAGGAGACGGGCAGGGTCGCCTGAATAATCTCCGAGGCGCTGCGCTCGACACTGCGGTACGAAGGCCCGAAGTCGCCGCGCAAGGCGTTAGCCAGATAATCGAGGTACTGCTTGTAGAGCGGGTCGTCGAGATGGTATTGCTTGTTGAGGTTAGCCTTGACCGCGGCGGGCAGAGGCTTCTCGCTCTCGTCCCACGGCCCGCCCGGCGTGGCGTGGACGAGCAGGAAGGTGATCGTGTAGATCACGAGCAGGCTGGGAATCAGCCACAAGAAGCGGCGGATAATATAGGCGGCCATGGTCCAAAAGAGAGAAGGGCATCGCGGCCATGTTGCCGCCGCGATGCCCCCTCAACATTATTGCGGGGTAATCCGCACCAGATAGCCTTGCACGCGGCCCAGCACGCGGTAGCGCGTCAGGCTGACGTTGGGCTTGGTCACGACGAAGCGGCCCCAGTGGTACACGGTGATAAACGGGGCGCTGTCGTTCAGGATTTTGTCGGCCTGCTCATAGGTCGCCTTCCGCTTGGCGGCGTCTATTTCCTTCAAGCCGTCGTCCACCAGTTTGTCGAAATCGGCGTTCTTCCAGTGCGTGTAATAGAAGTCGGCTTTGGAATGGAAGAGCAGGTTGTACCAGTTGTTGGGGTCTTCATAGTCCGACCCCCAGCCGCCGACGTACATGTGGAACGGCTGGTCCTTGCGCGAGGTGCGCCAGTCGTCAAAGGCTTTGGCCTCCATCGGCTCCAACACGATGTCAATGTTCAGCGCCTGCTTCCACATGGCCTGAACAGCCTCGCCGATAGCCTTGTTTTCCGCAGACGTGCTCGAATAGGTAAACTTGACGCCGGCGGGCCAACCCTTGCCGTCGGGGAAGCCGGCGTCGGCTAACAGCGTCTTGGCCTTGGCCGCATCATAGCTCAGCGCGTTAGCCGCCTTCTGGCCGGGGACGCCGGGCGCGACAAGCGAGACGGCATTGAAATACGCGTCCTTCAGGACGACTTCGTTTATCTGCTTGGCGTTGGTGGCGAGGCTCAGCGCCTGCCGCACTTTGACGTTGTTGAACGGCGGGTTAGTGGTGTCCAGCACGATCCACTGACTGCCCTGCCGCTCCAGCTTCTTCATCTCCTTGCTCAACTTGGCGTCGTTC
>JACQEC010000142.1 GCA_016200765.1 Chloroflexota bacterium
TCGGCCTCGGCCCACAGGCGATGCCCCGCCGGCCACGACTGCGACAGGTAGTGGCGGTCGCCGACGATGCCCTTGTTGGCGGTGGTGGAGACAACCGGCGCTTGCAATGTCTCGGCCAGCGCCAGCACCTCGTCGCTCGCGTCCTCCGCGCCGGTGCCGACCATGATCAGCGGCTTCTTTGCCGCGCCCAACAGCACAGCGGCTCTGGCAATCGCCTGCGGGTCGGGCGTTGGCTCCGGCGCCCACTCATCCGCCTCGCTCAACGTCACATCCGTCTCATAAGCCAGCACGTCCATCGGGATTTCGAGGCCCACCGGCCGCGGGCGTCCGTGCTTCAATTGGCGGAACGCCTCGTCCACCAGCGCCGGCATCTGACTGGGGTGCTCGACGCGCGTGGCCCACTTGGTCAGCCCGCGCACGATGGCGAGTTGGTCGGGGATTTCATGCAACATGCCGAAGCCGCGCCCAATCATCGGCGTGGCAATCTGGCCGGTGATGCAGAGCACGCGCGCGTTGGCGGCCCAGGCCGTCGAGAGCGCGGCGGTAGTGTTGAGAAAGCCCGGCCCCGGCACCACCGCATACGCGCCGACCTTGCCGGTGGATTTGGCGTAGCCATAGGCCATGTATGCCGCGCCCTGCTCGTGGCGCGTGTGGATCACGCGGATGGCTCCGCCCGCGTCGTAGAGCGCGGCAAAGAGCGCGTCGTTCTGGTAGCCCGGCAGGGCGAACAGCGTATCCACGCCGTGCCGCTTCAGCATTTCAACTAGGGCTTGCCCGCCCGTCATCCGAGACATGAAAGACTCTCCTGTATTGGGGTAACCCGCATAGCGGGTTTGCTATTGACCGCTCTCAACCAATCGTTCCCACCGTCCGGCGCGCGAGACAATTTGCGGGCCGTCCTTGCGGACAATGACGAGGTCCTCGATATGGAAGACAGTGCCATCGGGGTTGCGGCAGATGGGCTCGACGGCCAGCGCCATGTTCTCCTCCAGCGGCGTCTCGTTGCGCGGGCTGAGCATCGGGTGCTCGTGCAGGCCGATGCCGAGGCTGTGGCCGATGTGCGGCATGTTGAAATCGAGGCCGCTTTCCCGCGCGCGCCGCGCGCGTAGGCGTCGCGCTGTTGCGCGGTGGCGCGGCCCACCACCATCGAGCGCGCCAGATCGGAGAAGTAGCCGCCGAACAGCCCGCCGAAGTCCACCCGCAGCACGTCGCCATCCTGCAAGGCGCGCGCGCGCGGCGACGGGTGCGCGAGTCCGGCGGAATCGCCCGCGCCCAGCACCATGAAGATACCCTCGTCTGCGCCGCGCGCCAACAACTGCATCTGCATCCAATCGCCGATTTCTTTTTCCGTGCGCCCGACCCGCGCCGACTGGAACGCCTCCCAGATGACCGCGTCGGTGGTCTGCGCCGCCCGCGCCAGCCGCGCAATCTCGTCGTCCGACTTGATCATCCGCACCTCGTCGAAGAGGCGGTCAGAGCCGCTCCAGTGCGCATCGGGCAAGCGCTCGCGCAGTTCATCGTAATAATCGGCGGTGAGGTATTTGCGCTCAAAGCCAAGCCGCGCGCGCTCCAACCCCATGGCGCGCAGAACCTCGGCCAGTTTTTCGATGGGCGAGGTCTGGAACTCGACATAGCCGTGAATGTCCGCGATGCGCGAGTCGCGCCGCGCGAGGCTCTCCTCAATCGTGCAGGTGATCAAAGCCGGCTGGCCTTCGCGCGGCCAGACGACGATCGCCAGCCGGTCGGGGATCGCCTTCTGCGTGGTAATCCACGCGCCGCTCAAATAAAAGACGTTTTCCATCGAGATGGCGAGCGCGGCGTCGAAGTTGTATCGCGCCAGCGCCGCGCTCATGCGGCTGTTGAGGGCTTGCATCGCTTTCCTTTCCGCTCAAGGCTTGAAGTCGGCGTGTTGGACTTCTCGCTCATGCCGCCTCCACCACCACGCCGCCCGATGGCACATAGCGCTCACGCGACAAGACCACCCCGCCCGCGCCCACGACGCGCGGCTCATCGCTAGCGGATGCGGTGAGGGGCCGTGCTTCCTTCTGCCACGCGCGCAATTGCTCCACCTCCGGCAGGCTCAAGGCGAACTCGGCCTCATGCGTCAGCAGGTAATCTACCAACAAGACCGAGACCTGCCGGCTCAGATCGCGCGCATCGTGATAGGCGCGCCACGGCGCGACCTGTGACAGTTCGCGAATAAAAGCGTCGGCGGCGGGCGTGTGGAGGCGCTCCTGCTTAAAGAGCACGGGCACGCGCCCAGCGCGGCGGGCGACCTGCCATTCCACGCCGATGGGCGCGCGGATGTCGCCGCCCAGCACGAGCAGGTGCAGGTCGGCGCGCGCGAGCGCATCGAGGTTGAGCGGTTGGTCAGGTTGCGGCGTTTGCGCAATCTGCCAGCCGAGCGAGGTCGGCATCGTCGCCACCGCCTGGCTCAAGTGGTGGCGCTCGCTTTCAAGTTCGGGCGCGGCAGAGATGTACAGCACCAGTTGACTGCGCGCCAGGGGATTGAAGTTGGACATTTGCTAATGGCCCACTTCCAGCCGCTCGGCGTCCGGCCCCGGATGGCGGCAGAGCCAAGCAAAGACCTGCGCGGGCGACAATTCGCCGGAGTCACGCAGAGCATACAGTTCGGCGCGGGTTAGCTCCGGAGGGAACGGCGAGATCAGGTCTTGCGCGCGCGCCACACCGCCGCCCACGCCATTCAGCGCGTCGGCAATCTTCTGGCGATGCCACCACATCAGGTTGTCGGGCAGGCTGTTGCCGCTGAAGGCGCGCGCCTGCCGCACTTCGCTAGGGTTCAGCGCAAGCGCGCCGCCTACTACTCTGGCCGCGAACAGGACGCTGTGGCCGCCTCCGGCGTAGCGCGGCTGGGAATAGATGCCGACCAGCCGCGTCAGCTCCACCCGCAGGCCGGTCTCCTCCTGCACCTCGCGCACCGCCGCCTGCGCGACCGACTCGCCCGATTCCACCCCGCCACCCGGCAAGCACCACACGGCAAAGTCTTCCCGCTCGGTCAGCAGGACTTGACCATCAATCAACACCGCCACGCTTACACCCAGAACCGGCATCGCCTCACCCGCTTCTGCGCGCAGACCTTTCTGCTTCGGCTGTCATCGGCTGGATTATACACCGGCTTGGCCTCCCTGCCACTTGAGCGAGGTCATCTCATGCATGGGGCTAACATCGGGGGAAAGGCAAGACAACCATCAGCGCAATCGTGGTTCTTCAAGGCGATAACCGTGGCCGCGCCGGTAGACAGACGTTACCCAACAGGACGCCAGTTGGCCGCCCTCCGGCTGAAGCCTGCGCTCCCTCTATGCCGCTTTCAGCGCGCCGAACCCGCGCAGCGGGTTTCCTGATGTAGGCGTCGGTTTTCAACCGATGCCTCCTTGCGGCGGATATGGCAATCCGCCGCGAGCGAGGAGCAGCTTCTAACCGCTGGCGCGCGCTCAACGGCCCTTGCTCTGCCGGGGGTCCAACACTTCGCGGAGCCAGTCGCCAACCAGATTGATGCCCAGCACGGTCAGCATGATGGCGAAGCCGGGGACGACCGACAGCCACCACGCGCTGGCCACATAGTCGCGCCCCTCGGCAATCATGCCGCCCCAGGTGGGCGTGGGCGGCTGAACACCCAGACCGAGGAAGCTCAAGCCCGCCTCAAACAGGATCACCTGCGGCACAAAGAGCGTCCCGATGACGATGATGGAGGCCGACACATTGGGGAGAATATAGCGAAAGAGGATGCGCGGGGTCGTACAGCCGACGATGCGCGCGGCCTCGACATACGGCTCTTCGCGCACCGAGAGGGTTTCGCCCCGCACGACGCGATAGTAGAAGAGCCACGAACCGACGCCCAGCACCAGTATCAAGTTGAGCAGGCTCGCGCCGACGACCGCGACCACCGCGATAATCAAGATCAGAAACGGGATCGCCTGCTGGATGTCGGCGATGCGCGAGAGGATCAAATCCACCGCGCCCTTGAAGTAGGCCGCCAACATGCCCAGCGTGACGCCAATCGTGCCGGCCACGATGACCGCCGAGAAGCCGACGATCAACGAGATGCGCGAGCCAAAGATCATCCGGCTAAGAATATCCCGCCCCAGCGAATCCGTGCCCAAGAGGTTCGCGCCGGTGCCGCCCTCCATCCAGAACGGCGGGCGCAGGCGCTGGGTAATCTCCTGCGCGAGCGGATCGTGCGGGCTGATGGCCTCCGCAAAAATGCTGGCCGACACGACCAGCGCGACCATCAGGCCGCCAATCAACGCGGTCAGGCTTTGCGCGAACGTTTCTTTGCGCCAGGCGCGCCGCCATCGTCTGCGGATAGTCACCCCCGATCCAGCCCCCGACTGGATCGGGGGGGGCTGCGGCCGTAACTCGATGGTGGTGGTCACCGCCATGATGCAATGTTCTCCATGCTCCAACTAGGCAAAGCGGATGCGCGGGTCAAGCCAGGTATAGACGATGTCCAGCAGTAAGTTGGTGGTGACGATCATCGCGCCGGACAGCGCCACAAACGCCTGCACCACCGCCACGTCGCGGTTGGTGATCGCCTGCACCGCCAACCGCCCCATGCCCGGATAGGCAAAGACGACTTCGGCTATGACCGCGCCACCCAGCAGGTTGCCGACCTGCAGCGCCATCAGCGTCACGACCGGGATGGCGGCGTTCTTCAGCGCATGGCGCAGGAGGACGTTGCGCCCGCGCAATCCTTTGGCGTGCGCGGTGCGGATGTAATCCTTGGACAGCACCTCCAGCAAACTGGAGCGCAGTAGGCGCGCTGTACTCGCCATCGAAAACGTCCCGACCACAAAACCCGGCAAGATGAGGCTCTCCCATCCTTCAGAGCCGGAAACGGGCAGCCAGCGCAGGTTGACGCCAAAGACGAGGATCAGCACAATCGCCAGCCAGAAGCCGGGCACCACCTGACCCAGCAAAACAACAACCCGCGTGACACTGTCTATCCACGTGCCCTTGTTCATGCCCGCCAGCAGGCCGAGCGGCACCGACACGATCAAGGAGAAGAAGATGCCCGCCAGCGCGAGGCGCAGGGTGGCCGGCAGTCGCTCCAGAACAATCGGCAGGGCCGGCTGGCGATGCCGCAAGGACATGCCAAAGTCGCCCTGTACCGCCTTCGACAAGAAATCCATGTACTGAACCGGCATCGGGCGATCATAGCCCATCTGGTGCCGGAACAGGTCAATGTCCTCGCGCGGCGTGTTCAACGGGAGCAAGGTCGAGGCCGGGTCGCCCGTCAGAAACGTCAGCCCGAAGACGACAGCCGATACGCCGAGGAGCACAAAGGCATTGTACAACAGCCGTTGGAGGATATAAGCGGTCATCGTTTCACACGAGAGGGAGTAGGCAGTAGGGAGTAGGCAGTAAGGGGTGGTGTATGGTCTATTTCGCCTGATGACGCGCCAGCGGCGCCTATAGGCGGCAACCATAGCGACCAGAGGCCGAGAAACAGCCCTATTCCCTACTCCTTACTTCCTTCTCCCTACTTCTTACTCCCTTGAACTACTTGACCGTCACATTGGCGACGATGATCTGGTTGCTGGTGTGCGGCTTCCAGCCGTCCAGTTTCGGGCTGACGCCGTACAGGTAGATCGAACTCCACAAGTAGATGGCGGGCGGGTCGTCGTTCAACACTTTGCCCAACTGCTTGTAGGTCTCAATGCGCTTGTTCACGTCCAGCGTGCCGGCGCCCTGATCAATCAGCTTATCCACGTCGGCGTTGGAATAGCGGGTCAGCAAGCCTTTGGTCTTCACCCAGAAGTTGAGCAGGGTCGAAGGGTCGCCCGATCCGCCCAAGCGGGCGGCAATCAAGCCGCTCGTCGTGTGCTTGATCCAGTTGTCGTTGAAAATCGAGATCTCGAAGCTGCGGATGGTGGCCTTAACGCCCATCTTGGCGAGTTCGCCCACCACCGCCTGCGTCAAGTCGAGCCGGTCGCACGTGCACGCATCCAGCATAATATCAAAGCCGCTGGCAAGCCCAGCCTCCGCCAAAAGCGACTTGGCCTTGTTCAGGTCGTAGGGATAGGGCTTGAGAGTTGAATCGTAGCCCATCACGCCGGCGGCGAAGGGGCTGGCGATACGCTGGCCGCGCCCTTGCAGCAAAGCGGCGACGATGCCCTCGACGTTCACGCCGTAATTCAGCGCCTGCCGCACGCGCTTATCCGCCAGCGGCCCGCCCGCATCGGCCACCAGCCAGATGTCAAAGTGCGAACCGGTGTCGAGCGCGGCCGCTTTGAACCCGGCGGCCTCGACATCCTTAACCTGATCGGTGGGCAAGTCCTGAATCAGGTGCACGCGGCCGGTCTTGAGTTCGGCAATGCGGGTGGAGGCTTCTGGAATCGGGCGGAAGATTACCGTCTTGACCAGCGGCTTGCCCTTGAAACTGCCCACCCAGTAGTTCGGGTTCGCCTCGACGGTCGCGTGGTCGTCTTTCACCCACTCGACAAATTTGAACGGCCCGGTGCCCACCGGCGCCTTGCCAAA
>JACQEC010000143.1 GCA_016200765.1 Chloroflexota bacterium
CGACTATTCGCAGGTGGAGCTGCGTATTCTCGCGCACCTGTCGCAGGATGAGGGATTGCTGCAAGCGTTTAGGCGTGATGAGGATGTGCATATCTCAACGGCGGCGACCATCTTTGGCGTGCCGCCGTCCGAGGTCACGCCAGCCATGCGCGGCATCGCCAAGACGACCAATTACGCAATTGTCTATGGCATCAGCGGCTTCGGGTTGGCCGCGCGCACCGAGCTCTCGCCGCAGGAGGCACAGCAGTTCATTCAGAGTTACTTTGAAAAATATCCGGGGGTCAAACGCTATCTGGATAGCACCAAAGAGATGGCGCGCACCAAAGGGTACGTCGAGACCCTGCTCGGACGGCGGCGCTACTTTCCGGAGTTGCAATCGCGCGGGGGCACCTTCAACATGCGGCAGGCCGCCGAGCGCATGGCGATCAACGCGCCCGTGCAGGGCACCAGCGCCGACATCATGAAGATGGCGATGATTCGCGTATTCGCCGAGATGAAGCGCCGGCGGCTCAAGAGCCGAATGATCTTGCAGGTGCACGATGAACTGGTTTTTGAGGCGCCCGACGTCGAGGTAGAGACGTTAGCCCCGCTGGCGCATGAGGTGATGTGCAATGCCTACACGCTCGACGCGCCGCTGGCGGTTGAGGTGAAGGCCGGGCCAAATTGGGAGGAGATGGACGAGGTTTGAGCCAGAAAGGAGCAGCCTCTTGATGGACTGGGAAAATAGGATTGTATCGAACCCGTTGGTTTGTCACGGGAAGGTATGCGTGAAAGGCACCCGTATTATGGTATCCGTCATTCTGGACAACCTGGCCAACGGATTGAGCCATGATGACATAGTGAAAAGCTATCCCTCACTAACCGTCGAGGATGTCAGAGCGGCGATTGCCTACGCCGCCGAATTAACCCGCGAGCGATTAGTGCCCGTTTAAGACGGGGCAGGTCTATGACGAGGTGGGGTGGAGTAAATCTTGCGTATGGATCAGAACTCGGAAGAGGCATAATTTGAACACCCAGCACGGTTTCGCCAATGTCAACAACACGCGCCTCTACTACGAGGTCGCTGGCGATGGACAGCCGCTGGTGCTGATACACGGCTTCACGCTTGACCGGCGCATGTGGGACCATCAGTTCGAAGCGTTCGCGCACCATTATCAGGTCGTGCGCTATGACGGGCGCGGCTTTGGCCGGTCTGCTCTGCCCACCGCCGAACCCTACGACTACGCCGATGACCTCAAGGCACTGCTGGACTATCTTGGCATCGCCCATGCGCACATCATCGGCCTCTCGCTTGGCGGTGGCGTTGCGATTGACTTTGCGTTGGCCTACCCGCGCATGACCGATACGCTGATTCCGGTGGATTCGATTTTGGGCGGCTATCGCTGGCGGCACGAATTTGGCGATTCCCTGCGCACCCTGTACAGCCTCCACGACGCCCAAGCCGCGACCGCGCTCTGGCTGAACGATCCGCTGTTCGCGCCAGCCAACGCTCAGCCCGTGGTTGGGGCAAAACTGGCGGAAATCGTCAACGAGTTCTCCGGTTGGCATTGGGTCAACAATAACCCGTGGCGCCAGCCAGAGCCTCCCGCCATTGAGCGATTGGCTGAAATCACCGCGCCCACGCTGGTGGTCATTGGCGAGCGCGACCTGAGCGACTTCCACGCTATCGCGGGCATCCTGCAAGAGCGCATCCGCGGCGCGCGCTTGGCGGTCATCCCCGGCGCGGGGCACATGGCGAACATGGAAGCGCCGGAAGCGTTCAACAAGCTTGTGCTGGATTTTCTGTCAGGGAGGAAGGCATGAACGCCGAGCAAGTTCTGGACCAACTCCGCTCTTTGGCGAACCCCAACGCGGCCATTCAGGCGGCGCGTTTCGGGATTGACTCACCGAATACCTATGGCATCGCCGCGCCGGTGTTGAAAAAGATGGCGAAGACGATTGGCCGCGACCACGCGCTGGCCGAGGCGTTGTGGGCAACCGGCAACCTCGACGCGCGCATCATTGCCTGTCTGGTGGACGACCCGGCGCTGGTCACCGAGCCGCAGATGGAGCGCTGGGTCAACGACCTCGACTCATGGAGCATCTGCGATTGCGCCTGCGGCTACCTGTTCGACAAAACCCCGTGGGCGTATGCGAAAGCCGTCGAGTGGTGCGGGCGCGAGGCCGAATACGTCAAGCGCGCGGGCTTTGCGATGATGGCGGAGCTGGCGGTGCACGACAAAGCCGCAAGCGACACCGCGTTCATGGCGTTCCTGCCCACCATCAAACGCGGCGCAACCGATGAGCGCAACTTCGTCAGGAAGGCCGTCAATTGGGCACTGCGGCAAATCGGCAAGCGCAACCCGCGCTTGAACAAGGCCGCCATCCGAACGGCGCGCGAGATTCAGCGCATAGACTCCAAAGCCGCGCGCTGGGTCGCGGCAGATGCCCTGCGCGAACTGACGGGCGAGTCCGTCCAGCAACGGCTCGCCGCCCGCGCCGCTCGATGAAAATCATGCACATTACCTATCACCCGCCGCTCTTTACCGAGACGCAAGCCAGCCACATCGCCCAACCTGAACGCCGCGCTCTGCTTGAGCCGTTTCTCGCGCGGTTTGAGTCCGAGGCTCTTCCCGCCCTACTCTCTCTGCGCGCCAGCGTGATTTACAATGACGCTACGAGGATGAGCAACCGCAGGCCAACGCGCTTCGCGTCGGCGGGCATCTGATGGCCGGCCTGCGCGGGCTGATGGACAAGCACCGGCTGAGCGGCGACGTGCGCTGGTTAGGGCTGTTTGTCGGCGTTGAACTGGTGCGCGACCGCGAGACGCTGGAGCCGGCAGGCCGCGAGGCGTCTTACGTCGCGAATCGTATGAAGGAGAGCGGCGTGCTGGTCAGCACCGATGGGCCCTTCCACAACGTGCTCAAAATCAAGCCGCCGCTGGTGTTCAGCGAAGCCGACGCGGATTTTCTGGTGGCCACGCTGGATAAAGTTCTAGACGAGGACGTTTCCGATGACTGATGCGCGCGTATTGCTGGCGGTACTCGCCCACCCCGACGACGAGAGCTTCGGGCCCGGGGGCACGCTGGCGAAGGCTGCCCGCGCGGGCGCGGACGTTCACTTCCTGTGCGGCACGGGTGGCGAGGCTGGTACCGTGGCCCCGGAACACCTGCGCGGCTTCGATTCGGTCGCGGACTTGCGCTGGACGGAACTGACCTGCGCGGCGCAGGCGTTGGGGCTGGCCGGCATTCATCACCTCGGCTTCCGCGATTCGGGCATGGCCGGCGCCGCCGACTACCGCGCGCCGCAGGCGCTGGCCGCCCAGCCGCTGGAAATTGTGACCGGGCGCATCGCCCAGTTCATCCGCCTGCTCAAGCCGCAGGTCGTCATCACCCACAACCCGGACGGCGACTACCGCCATCCCGACCACCTGATGATCCATCGAGCCACGCGGGCGGCCTTCGAGGCGGCCGGCGACCCGGCGCGGTTTCCCGACCCGGATGGCCTGCCCGCCTATCAGCCGCAAAAACTCTACTACCCGGTTTTCAGCCGCCGTCTGTTGCGGCTGGGCGTGCGCCTGATGCCGCTGTTCGGCCAGGACCCCCGGCGGTCGGGGCGCAATCACGATGTTGATTTGACCGGTCTGATGGAAGCCGACTATCCCGTGCACGCCGTGGTGGATGTGCGCGGCGAGCCGGCCGCGATGAAACTCAAGGCTATCGCCTGTCACCAGAGCCAGGCCACCCCGCTCCCGCGCGGGCGGTTGGGCCAATGGCTCTTCCGCTGGTTCACGCGCCGCGAGACGTTCATGCGCGCCTATCCGCCGGTGAACGGGCCACTGCGGGAAAGCGATTTGTTTGACGGAATCGGTTGACTATTGCGGCTTGGTATTGGGCGCGCTGGCGTTGCGCGACGCATATTTGTTCAGCGTCTGGTCCACCTCGACTTGAGCCTCAACCAACAGCTTTTTTGCCGCTTCGAGCGCCTTGGCGCTATCAGTTTCCATCTGCACCTGCACGGCCCACCGGTCATTCCACTCGTCGCGCAGGGTCAGCAATTCTTGCTTGCGCGTCTCATTGGTCACCTTGCGGTCGCCTAGCCTGAAGTAGGCGTCCATCGCGGTCACCGCCGTCAACACGCCGCCGAGAATGGTCAGGTAGTCGCGCGAGAACTCTGGCAAGTTCGCTAGAGTGGTGAGGGTGACCGATAGGCCGATGGTCAGCAGGCGGAATATCGTGCCGCCAAATTCAAGCCGCCCGATCGGCCTTTCTCTCGCCTGCCGCCAAACTTGGTATTCGAAGCGCACCCACTTCTCAATCGCGATTTGCAGAGCATCCTCCGCAGTGGCCGGGCGCATATACCGCCGACCGGCGGCGGCCTGCGCGCTGGCGCTGAGGCCAATGGGGACCGTCATCGTGTTATCAGGCTCGTCTGGCATTGTGGCTTCCTTTCCGTGACTTGATCTGACCTTACGTTTAGGATGGTCATATTATATCCCCAGCGTGCAAGGACGAGGCCGCGCTTCGCCCAACCGTCCCTACCCGATCCCGCCAAACAACGTTCCCAATGCGAAAGTGATAACGCCTGCTATAATCCCTACGACCGTCATTTCAAGGCCGCTGGCCCACCAACTGCGCGCGGTGACCAGACTCTTGGCCGCGCCGACAGCGAAGTGCGCGGCGATGCTGATCGCCAGTGAGGCCGCCACGGCCGGGTAGCCCACCGCGAAGAAGAACGGGATCAGCGGGATGAACGCGCCGACCGCCGTCGAGAGCATGGAGGAGACAAGCGCCTTCCACGGATTGGGAAAGCTGGTCGCGGATAGCCCCAACTCCTCGTGCGCGAGCGTCTTCAGGAACTGCTCGGGGTGCTGTTGGATGCGCGCCACGAGCGTCTTGGACTCTTCTTCACTGAAGCCTTTCAGTTGATAGAAGAGCTCCATCTCCTCGCGCTCTTCTTCGGGATTGGCCTCAATCTCGTCCTTCTCGCGCGACAATTCGGCCTCGTACACCTCGCGCTCCGACTTGGCCGCCAGATACGCGCCACTGCCCATGGAGATTGCCGAGGCAATCATGCCGGCCAGCCCCGCAACCAGCACGAACTGACTGCCCTTGGTCGCACCGGCCACGCCCGACACAATGCCAAAAACCGCGCCCAGCCCGTCGTTGACGCCATAGATCGCATCGCCGATCCAGCTGCCGCCGCGCAGATGCCACCGCTCGCGGCCCAAGATGCTCTCCAGCACGGAGCGCGTGCGCATGGCCGGGGCCATGCGCCGCAGGGTATGCGCGTGCTCGTCCTCTTCGCGCGCCATCCGGCTGATCAGCGCGCGCGTCTCGTCGTCGGCGAGTTCGGCGGAGATCTTGTGGTACGCCGCCTCGTTCTTTTCCTCCTCCTGCTCCATCTTTTGCAGGATGACATCCGCCGGAGCCAGGCGCAGTGAGGCGGGCAAGGACGGCTTGGTATTCGGTACCTGCCCGCCCAGCGCGGTGATCTTCGCCGCCCAATCTGCGGCGTGACCCTCCTCGACTTCGGCCAGTTTCGTCAAGATGCCGCGCCGCCGCTCGTCTTTCTCCTGTTTGGCTACCAGCCGGTAGGCCTGCGCCGCCTCCCACTCCTTATGCCACATGCGGTCGAGGGCTTGTATCAGTTTCGCGTTGTCGGTGGGCACAATGCCAACCTCCTCAGGAATAATAGTTCAACGGATTGGGATAACGGATTAGCGGATGAAAGCTTCGCCTCCCCAGCGCGCCAGCCCCCGATCCAGTCGGGGGCCAGCCCGCAATGCGTTTTCGCGTTGTGCGTTAGCGCGTTCCCGAACGGCCAACCCGCCGTAATAAGGCCCATGCATCCGCTAATCCGCTATCGTTATCCGCTGACAGCAGGCGACGATCAGCAGAAGACTTCGCGCCGCTTCGCAATTTTTCGTACGCCCATTATAGCGTCGAATGCTCCTGGTCATGGCTTCGGCGTCGCGGTGGGGGTTGGCACTGCGGTCTGCGTTGACGCAGGCGTCGGGCTGGCACAGCGAATGTCCAGCGTCGGTATCGGCGTCAGCAGGCCGCCGCCGAGCGGCACGCAAGACAGCGTCGGCGTTGGGGTGCGCGTGGACGCCGGGGTAACCGTTGTGCTTGCCGTAGGCGTAGGCGTCCGGGTTGGGGTTGGGGTCGGCGTCGTCGTGGGCGTGGGCGTAAAGGTAAATGCAGGGGTTGCCGTTGGCGCGGGGGTCGGGTTCAGCACCAGCACGCGCGTGCAGGACTCGGCCTTGTTGCCCTTCTTATCCGTGGCGACGACACGCAGGGAATAGACGCCGTTCGGCACGGCGGCGGAATCCCACTGGGCCAACACGCTGTTCGTCACCTTCGTGCTATTGGATGGGCTGACCGTGCCCCAGCCGATGGGGTCGTCGCCGACACCATATTCGGTTATGTACGAGGCAAAATCGGGGATGTCCACGGAACCGATGAGGTCAATCAGTCCCTGCGCAGAGTTGTTCATCAGCGGTTGGGTCAGGGATACCTTGAGCAGTTTAGGAGGCTGTGGCACGCCGTGGTCATTCGCCCAATCGCGCAGCTCATCGCCTTTATAGAAGTCGGCGGCCGTAAAGCCCGCGCGGAACTGCCAGGCCGAAGCCGCCCACTGGCGGAACTCCTGATCGGCGAAGGCCGCCGCTGTGCGTTCTTCCTTCAGGTTGACCGGACAACGCTCGTCATAGACTTGCCCCGTCAGCCGATCAGCCAGATAGCGGCGATACACAAAATCACCCGGCGGCACGTTCGACTTGAAGAACACCTCCGGGCGTTTGTGGGGGCACAAGTCGTTTGCCAGAAAGCCCGTATCCGAGCAGATGTATTGCAGAACCATATCCGGCACCGACGGAAACTGTTTGGCTGGCTTGCCTTTCGCGACCTCTTCGATGAAATCGTGCCAGATGGGCGCGGCCCCGCTGATGCCGGAGGTGCCAATCATGGCCTTGTTGTTGTTATTGCCGACCCACACGCCGACGACGAGATTATCGGCGGTGTAGCCGACCGTCCAATTGTCGCGCGAGTCGTTGGTCGTGCCGGTCTTCACCGCCGCCGGCCGCGACAGCTTGAGCACGGAGTTCGGCCCAAATGCCGGCGTGCGCGCGGCGTTGTCCTCTAGGATGTCGGTGATCATATAGGCATACTGTGGCTTGACCACTTCGGGTGCGGGTGCGGGCTTGAACTCTTGCAGGACTTTGCCGGTGCCATCGGTGATCTTCAGGATGCTGACCGGCGTCGCGCGCTTGCCCTGATTGGCAAACACGGCATACGCCGCGGTCAACTCAAAGAGGGTCACGTCGCCGCCGCCGAGCGTCAGCGAGAGGCCATAATCCTTGCGTGTGAACGACTTGATGCCCAGCCGCTCGGCCATCTTGATCATGTCCGGCAGGCCGACGAAGTTCAACGTCTTCACCGCCGGAATGTTATATGAGTTCGCCAGCGCGTCGCGCGCGGTGACGAAGCCGTGAAACTTGCCGTCGTAGTTGCGCGGCTCGTAGTCGGGGTTGGGCTTATCGGGAAACTTCGAGGGGTTATCGAGAATCAGCGTGGCGGGCGTCCAACCTTTCTCGAAGGCCGCGACATACGTCACCGGCTTGATGGAGGAGCCGGGCTGGCGCTGGCGCAGGGTGACGTTCACCTGCCCGTCAATTTCCTTGTTGAAGAAATCCACACTGCCGAGCATGGCCTTGATCTCGCCCGTGCCGGCGTCCAGCGCCAACAGCGCGGCGTTCGATGCGTTCTGCGCCTTGAGTTTGTCAATCTGCGTTTTGGCGACGCGTTCCGCCGTCATCTGCCAGTCGAGGTCAAGCGTCGTGGTTACGGCCAGCCCGAGGCGGTAAAGGTCTTGCGCGCCATACTTGTCTTCCAACAGTTGGCGCACATAGACACTCCAATGCGGCGCGCGAACCTCGTTGACCGTTTTTAACGGGATGAGGCTTAACGGCTGGTTATAGGCCCGCACTGCATCGTCAGACGACAAGACCGCTTTGTGTCCCAACTGGTCTATGACGACCTCGTGCTGGACCATCAGGTTGAGCACGGTGCGCTGGCGCTCCTTCGCGTCGTCAAAGTTGGTATAGGGATCGTAGAAGGCCGGCGCCTGCGGCAGGCCCGCCAGAAACGCGGCCTCGGCAAGATTGAGGTCCACCGCGCGCTTGCTAAAGTAGGTCTGCGCGGCGGCCTCGATACCATAGGCCTGATTGCCGTAATAGATCTCGTTCAAATAAATCTCAAGAATCTGGTCTTTCGGGTACTGGCGGGTCAACTCGTTCGCCAGAATGATTTCGCTGACCTTGCGCTCAAGCGTGCGCTCGGTGCGCTCATAGACGTTTTTGACCAACTGCTGGGTGATGGTACTGCCGCCGACCTCGCGCCCACGGATGACGACGTTGTAGAGCGCGCGGGCAATGCCCACCACGTCAAAGCCGGGGTTGGTATAAAAGGAAGGGTCCTCGGTCGCCAGCGTCGCCTCGATGAGGTTCTTCGGAATCTGTTGGATCGGCACGACGATGCGCCGCCCGGCGTTGGGGTCGTTGATCTCGTAGAGCAATTTGCCCGTGCGGTCGAGAATACGGGTCGAGTTGAAGGTCGAGGCTCTCTGCTTGAGCTCGGCGGCCGGAGGCAGGTCCTTCGCCACCGATGTCCAGACAACCAGCGCGCCCGCCGAGGCGAGGAAAAACACGAGCACAAACGCGATCATGGCGAGCAGGAAAGCCCGCGCCGCGCTGTAGCCACAGCCGGAGCCTTCCTGGCGGTAAGCATAATAATCGTCAAGCGGGGTGGTCATAGGTCAAATGCTAACACCTCGATAGGGGGAAGTCAAAAAACTTTTGCGGTCAACGGATTGGGATAACGGATTAGCGGATTCGCGCCTTTGTTGTCGCAAGGTGTCGCGCCAGTCATCGTCTTGCGCGGCCCCCGACTGGATCGGGGGTGGTCATCATCGCCGACGAGCGCCTAAATCCGCTAATCCGTTGCGCCGCAGGCAATCCGTTGAACGCGCAATTCCATGGATGCTCTCTCTCATCCATAAGGACGGAGAAAATCGCCGAAATGTTTCCCGTTTCACAAGCCTTGTGCTAGAATGCGCGCGTGGTTCGCGGCCGGTGCCGCCCGCCGCCTGTTATCCGATTATGGTAGAATAGAGCCACCGACCGAAACTTGCGCAAGGAGGCGTAAGATGATCAAAGAGCCACCGATGGTGATTGATGGCCGGGTCATGCAACAGAAAGATTTTGTCGCTTACGTCATGGCCAAAGAGTTTGGACCGGAGCCGCCCACCGCCATCTTCCTGCATCACACCTGGCGGCCGGCGCAACACGACTGGCAGGGACTGGATACGCTGTTGGCGATGAAAGCCTATTATGAGCACCAGTCGTGGGTGGACGAGGCCGGGCAAGCGCATTCCGGCTGGACGGCTGGGCCGCACCTGTTTATCGCCGAGGACGGCATCTGGCTGTTCAGCGACATGGCCTACGATGGCGTCGGCGTGGTGGGCCACAACCACCTGTCTCTGCACATCGAGATGGTCGGCGACTTCGACAGCGATCCGCCGTCCGGCAAAACCTGGGCGAACACCGTCACCGCGCTCGGCGCGCTTCATGCGCGCCTCGGCCTCGAAACCAAGAGCCTGATGTTTCACCGCGACTTTTCGTCCAAGACGTGCCCCGGCAACGCCGTCACGAAAGAGTGGGTTATCCCGCAGGTCGAGGCGTGGGTGCGCGAGTTTCGCCAATACGAGGCTCTACGAAACGCCGTGATGGATCAGGCCCGGCGGCTGTTTTACGCCAATATCAACCCCGAGGCCGCGCTCTATCGCGTCTCACAGGCACGCGGTCTGCTAGGCCCGTTGAGCGACGAATGGACGGTGGACGCCAACAGCCAGCACTACATCGTCCAGTTTTTTGTGGACGCGCTGGTCGTGCCGGTAGGGCAATGGAAGCAGGTGAAACGGCTGTCCGAAGTCAGCGATGTCACCCACAGCCCCCCGCCGGGCGGCGCTGGGGCAGGCTCTGGCTCCGTCACGCCCGCAGATAGCGAATAGCGAATAGCCGATGGCTGATGGCTGATAGCCGATAGCCATCGGCCATCGGCCACAATCGAATGCAAAGGACCTGGGAGGTTGGATGAAACTAAACGTTCGGCTGGGACAGATTCAGAACGAAGCCAGCGACTTGATCGTCGTCAACCTGTTTGAAGGCGTCACCATGCCCGGCGGGGCGACGGGCGCGGTTGATGCCGCGTTGCAGGGCATGATCGCCGATGTGCTGGCAAGCGGCGACTTCAAGGGCCGCTTGAACGCCACCACAGTCTTTTATCCGCGCGGCGCGATTCAGGCCAAGAGGGTATTGCTCGTCGGATTGGGCAAGGCCGAGAAGTTCGGCCTCGATCAGGCGCGGCAGGTTGCGGCCACCGCCGCCAAAAAAGCGCGCGAGTTGGGCGCGAAGACCTACGCGACCATCGTGCACGGCGCGGGCATCGGCGGGCTGGCTGTGCAGGACGCGGCGCAGGCGCTGGCCGAAGGCACCCTGCTCGGGCTCTATCAATACAAGGAATACAAGAAGGCCGACGACAACGGCGGCGAGGTCGGCGGGGTCACCATCGTAGAGTATGACGCGGCCAAACTCGATGACATCCAGGAAGGGGTGCGGGTTGGGCGCGCCATCGCCGAGGGGCAGATGGTGGCGCGCGACCTCTCGAACAAGCCCGGCAACGCCGCGACTCCGGCCTTCCTCGCCGACACCGCCCGCCAGATCGGTCAGGAGCACGACATTCAGGTGACCGCGCTTAGCTTCGCCGAATGCAAAGCCATGGGCATGGGCATGTTCAGCGGCGTGGCGCAGGGCAGCAACGAGCCGTCGCAGTTCATCGTCATGGACTACAACGGCGGCGGCCCCGGCGCCGACACGGTGGTGCTGGTCGGCAAGGGCATCACCTTTGACAGCGGCGGCATCAGCATCAAGCCGACCGACGGCATGTGGGACATGAAGCACGACATGTCGGGCGGCGCGGCGGTCATCGGCGCGATGCAGGCCGTGGGCGCGCTGGGTCTGCCCCTGCACGTGGTGGGCATCGTGCCCGCGACCGAGAACATGTTGAGCGGCACCGCCTTCAAGCCCGGCGACATCCTGCGCGCCATGAACGGCAAGACGATCGAGATTCAGAGCACCGACGCCGAAGGTCGCCTCGTGCTGGGCGACGCGCTGTGCTATGCGGCGCGCTTCAAGCCCCAAGCGGTGATTGACATGGCGACGCTGACCGGCGCGTGCATGATCGCCCTGGGCAAGCACGCCGCGGGGCTGTTGAGCAACGACCAGCCGCTGGCCGACAAACTGAAGGCCGCCGCC
>JACQEC010000137.1 GCA_016200765.1 Chloroflexota bacterium
GTGGATTGACGAACTGCTCGATAAGACCAGCCTCACCGCCGGAGAGATCGGCGAATACACGGGCGACGTGAAGGAAATCCGGCCGGTCACCATCAGCACCTACCAGATCATGACCTACCGCGCGCGCCGCACCGACGACTTTCCGCACTTCGCCCTGTTCAACGAGCGCGATTGGGGCCTGATCATCTACGATGAGGTTCACCTGTTGCCCGCGCCGGTCTTTCGCGTCACGGCGGAAATCCAGAGCCGCCGCAGGCTGGGCCTGACGGCGACGCTGGTGCGTGAAGACGGCCACGAGTCGGACGTGTTCTCGTTAATCGGCCCCAAGAAGTACGACGTGCCGTGGAAGGAACTGGAAAAGCAGGGATGGATTGCCACCGCCGAATGCCACGAGATTCGTATGCCCATGCCCGAAAGCGAGCGGATGGTCTATGCCGTGGCCGACGAGCGCGACAAATACCGCATCGCCGCGGAGAACCCGGGCAAGCTGGATGTGCTGAAACAGCTGTTGGGCAAACACCGCGAGGACAACGTCCTCGTCATCGGCCAGTATCTTAGCCAATTGCAAATAATCGCCGCCGAAACGGGCGCGCCCTTGATTACCGGCAAGACCCCCACCCGCGAGCGCGAGCGGTTATACGAAGCCTTCCGCAACGGGGAACAGCGGCTGTTGATTGTGTCCAAGGTCGCCAACTTTGCGATTGACCTGCCCGATGCCAATGTCGCGATTCAGGTCTCCGGCACGTTTGGCTCGCGCCAGGAGGAAGCCCAGCGGCTGGGGCGCATTCTGCGGCCCAAGCGCAACGGTCTGCTGGCGCACTTCTACTCGCTGGTCACGCGCGACACGCGCGATCAGGAGTTCGCCGCCAAGCGCCAGCTCTTCCTGACCGAACAGGGCTATCGCTACGACATCCTCTACGACCACGAAGTGGCCCTCTTTGAGCCGGCGGTGCTGGCCGGAGTATTCGTGGCCGGCGCTCCCTTGCGGCTTCAGACCGGCGCAAGCGTTATGGGTTCCGCGTGAGCGCGTCAACGCGCACACCCCCGAACCGCCTTCGGCGGGCGGGCGCCGCGAAAGACGCTGGCTTCGGGGGCATACGCTCTAATGCGCTCACCCCCATTCGGGGGCATCCGCCCTCGCCGCCGTTGAGCGCGCGCTTCCCCCGCCTCAAAGAATCCGACCTCGCCCCTCTATGCACCGCCCGGCTCTTAACGCGCGGGCAATCATTTTGGCTCGCGGGTAAGGTAGAGAACCGACTGGCCTCCACAGAGGAGGCGCGGCTCTTCGCGACTGTCGCCGACGACTCGCAAAGGCCGTTTCAGGTGATGGTGCTGAACGAAGCGGGTGACGAGTTCAGCGCGCAGTGTGAGTGTCTCCAACTGCCGGTCTGCGCTCATGCGATGGCCCTGCTGTGGGCCTGGGTGCATGAGGCTCATACCTTTGAACCGGCGGCCCCCGCCGATGCCGGGCGCGCCGAATCTGCGCCGCCAGTATCCCCTCTAAAGCAGGCATGGGCCGACCGCCTTCAAGCCGTCAACGTTAGCCAATTGCGCGCCATCGCGCGCCGCCATCAGGTGAAGTTGAAAGGCAACGACCGCGCGAGCGTGCTGGCGCAGGCCATCGCCCTGCTGGCCGATCCCGAAACGCCGCGCCGCGCCCTGCGCAACTTGAGCGAGGCCCAGCGGTGCGTCCTGCAAATCGTCTTCCTGTTAAGCCATGAGGGCGCGGAAAGCGTTCCTCACCCCCATTCGGGGGCATACGCGCGGGATGCCAACGAGCGCGCGTCGGGGATCATCGCGCGGCAGGTCCAGCGCGCGCTGGGTTGGGAAAGCCCGCAAGAGGTGGACGGGTTACTGCATGACCTGCTGGAGTGGGGCCTGGTGGCGCTTGCGCCATCGCCGTGGCAACACTATGAGTCTTATATCGTCGCGCCCGGCGTGGCGCCGCTCATCCCCGGCGGCCTTCAAATCGCCCAAACCCCGCCCGGCGCGGCCTTTGACAAGCCGCCCTTCGACAAGCCCAGGGCGACCGGCGTCGAGACGATCACCAAGGATGCGCTGGCCCACTACCGGCTGGCCGGGCAGACGCTGTCGGTTCCGGAAATCTTGTTTCTGTCCCGCCACCTTGGCCTGAAGACGCGCTCGACGCCCCCGCCGCCGGCCCATTCGGAAGCTAACGAGGTCCTGCGTCACTGGCCGTATGTGGCCGAGGAGTTGGTCAAATTGCAAGTGCGGCAGGGCTGGATGTACCGTCCCCAATCGGCGCTGACGGTGCCGCCGCGGCCGCCGTACTATGACGATGCGTCGCTGGCGCGACTGCGCGCCCTCACCCGCAACAGCGCGAACGGGGTGAACGACGACACGCTCGGCGACTTTGCGGGGCATATCGCCGCCGCCCCTTCGACAGGCTCCGGGCGAACTCCCGACGACGCCGTGCCCGACAATGCCGCCGTGTTCGAGCGGTGGCGACAGTTGAGCACGTGGACCGAACTGTGGCTCGCCCAGCGCGATGGCGCGCTGACGGTGCGCCGCAGTGTGATGAGCGCGCCGCACCTGTCCTACGCGAGTTGGCTTCAGCAGTTGGCGCGCGCTCGCCGTTTCATCCTGCGCGTGCTGACACTGCTCGAAGCCGGGCCCTGGTACACGCTTGAATCTCTGCTCAAGGTGATCCATAGCCTGCAACCGGATTTTCTCTACGGCGCGTCGTTCCTGCCGGGTGGAGCGCAAAGCTGGTGGCTGGAGGCGCACGGCCGGAAGGTGAACGGGCAGGATTTTCAGGCGTGGTCTGCGTGCGACGGGCGATTTGTCGAGGAATTGATACGCGGCCCCCTCTGCTGGCTCGGCGCGGCGACGGTTGCCCTGACGCCTGGCGCCCTTCGACAGGCTCAAGATGCCGGCCACGCCCTGTTCGCTTTCCAGATCACCCCGCTTGGCGAGGCCCTCCTTCGCAACAACCCGCCGCCGCCCTCATCACGCAAAGCCTCGGCCGTGCGCGTCCACGATGACCTGCGGGTTGACCTGCCGGTGGGACGAACGGACATGAGCGTCTATGCGGCGCTCAACGAATGGGGACAATTTGAAAGCGTGAACAATGGCATGGCGGTCTATCGCTTCGAGGCGCAGAAGGCGCACGCCGCGTTCGAGGCCGGACACACCGCCGAAGATATTCTGGAACGGCTCGCATCGCTCTCCGGTGCACCCGTGCCCGCGCGCGTCGGCGACCAGTGGCGCGAGTGGTGGGCACACTACGGGCAGATTCGATGGTACCGGGGGCTGACCCTGATCGAGTTTGCCGACGACTATACGTTGCCGGAACTACTCCGGCAGACCGACCTGCGCGAGCACCTGCTCTATACGTTCGGCCCACGCCTGATTGCCGTGCGCCCCGACAGCGCAGACGCGGTGGCGCGCCAACTGGTGAAGAAGGGCTACACCCCGAAGATCGAATGAACGCCGCCACCCAGCCCGCCACCCTCGCGTCCCTGCTCAAGAATTTCAACCGCGACGCCCTGCAACAGATCGCGCACGCGCATGGCCTGCCCACCTCGGCATCGTTATCACGAAAAACGGCTCTGATCAAAAGCCTCATCGAGCGCTTGAGCAATGCGGACATCGTCAAGGACGCGCTCAACGCGCTACCCGCCGCCAGTCAGGTCATCTTTACGCGGATGCAAGAACGCGGCGGCCGCGCCAACAGTCAAACGCTTAGCGCGGAACTGGAGCGACAGGGGATCGTGAACAAGACAGCGCAATCCCGCCCGTCGCTCCGCGGGCGCGTTGCCGCCATGCTTGAACAGTTGTCGGACTCGGAACTGCACGCCGCGAAAGCGATTGAGGGCATAGAGATTGTGCTGGAAGGATCGCCGGCGGCCCTTCGACAAGCTCAGGGCGGGCCCCTTCGACCAGCTCAGGACGGGACGCTACCAACCTTTGAAGCGGCGCTCTGGCCGCTGATGGAACGGGGGCTGGTCTTTGCGCTTGATAACCCGATCGGCCTCTTCAAGGTTGAGCATTTGATGCGCGTGATGCACCAGTTGGTGGTGCCGGTTGAAGTCCTCAAAGCCGCCAGCCGTACACTCAGCCCGCTGCGCGCCATCGCCCCGGACGCGATTGCGCGGAGCGTGGAAGGCGCCGCCCAGAACTTTCAGCGCGATGTTTACCTCAGCTGGAACTACCTGCGCGAGCAAGAGGTGACGCTGACCGCCGATGCGCGGGTGCCGAAGCGGCATCTGAACAAGCTCAACGAACTGATGGTCGCGCCATTTCCGGAGGGTGAGGGCCGCTTGCTCTTTATCCAGTTGATGATGGAAGAGGCCGGTTTGATCAAGCGGAACGACAGCCGCCTTGAGGCGTTGGCCACGGCCTACGACTTCTTCGGCTACTCATTGGCCCGGCGGGCGGGCCGTTTCTTCGAAACGTGGAAGAAGTCGTCGCTCTGGAATGAACTGCTCTACCTGCCTATCCAACCGCAGACAGCCACCGATGAACGTTCGCCTAAAGCGGCGCAATTGGTGGCGCGCGCCCGCCAATATGTTTTGACGATCATCGCCGCGACCGCCCCCGATCCAGTCGGGGGCTGGCTGTCCATCGGCGACCTGATTGACACCGTGCGCCACGACAACTATGAATTCCTGTTCAAGCGCACGCGCGAAGACTTTGGCCCGATTAACCCGTATTACTACTATCACAACCCGCTGGGCTGGGGCTTTCCGATCAGCGACGAGACCAGCGGCTGGGACAAGGTGGAAGCCGAATTGATCCGGCATATGGTGTGCCAGCCACTGCACTGGCTGGGGATGGTCTCGCTGGGTTATAGCGAAGGCGGCGCGGGCGCCTGCTTCCGGCTGACCCCGCTCGGCGCGCACTTGCTGGGAATCAACCCGCAGGCTCCGGCGGAAGAGAGTGTGGCGGCTAATGGCCGCTTGGTGATCCAGCCAAACTTTCAGGTCTTTGCGCTGGAGCCGATTTCCGAACAAACCCTCGCCCACCTCGACCGCTTCGCCGATCGCATCAAGGCCGACCGCGTGTTTGAGTACCGCTTGACGCGCGAATCGTTATACCGCGCCCAACAGAAGGGCATGACGGTTGACGAGATCATCGCGTTCCTGAAGCAGGCGGCAACCGCCCCCCTGCCGCAGAACGTCGAGCGCACATTGGAAGAATGGGGGGCGTCTTTCGAGCGCATTATCATTCGCCGCAACGTCTCACTGCTCCACGCCCGCGACGCGCAGTTGCTTGACAGCCTGCTGGCCGACGCGCCCTTGTCCGCGATGCTCGTCAAATGCCCCCTGCCACTGGTCGCCATTGCCCGCGATGATGCCGCTACACAGGCGCGTTTGCTGCGCGCCCTGATGGCGCGCGGGCAACTGCCCGCGTTTACGCACCGGCCGGAGGCCGATCAGCACGCCCTGACGCTGGCGGACGATGGGCGCGTTCAGCTGCTCCACGCCGTGCCCGACATCTACCTGCTTCAAGCGCTGGAGCAACACAGCGAGCGGCGCGCGGACGGCTTCTTTCTGACCGAAGCCGTCGTCAAAGCCGAGCGGGCGGGCGGGCAATCCACTGAGCAGATCATCACCCGCTGGGAACGCTGGCATCGCGGCCCGCTGTCGCCGGTCATCCTCGGCCAGCTCAGGCGCTGGGGGCAGTTTTATGGCGAGGCGCGCGTCCGCTCGGTGACCGTCATCGAGTTATCCAGCCATGAGGTCGTGGAGTTGCTGCTGGTCGATCCCGAAATCGGCCCGCTGTTGAGCCGCCAAGCGGGCGACCCCAACACGCTCATGGTCGCCGATAAACACGCCGGCCGCGTTCGCGCGCTGCTTGAAGCGCGCGGCGTTGTCGTGTCCTGAGCAAGCAAAGAAGTAAGGAGTAAGGGATGGAACTCACCTCATTGACCTTGAGCGAAGCGTCCGATTTGATCGCGCGGGGGAGTCTCTCACCCGTCGCCCTGACGCAGGCCCACCTTGACCGGATCGCGCGCCTGAACCCCAGCCTGAACTGCTTCATCACGCTGACCGCAGACGCGGCGCTGGAGCAAGCGCGCATCGCCGAGATCGAGATTCGCCAAGGGCACACTCGCGGCGCTCTGCACGGCATCCCGCTCGCGCTCAAAGACCTGTACGAGACGCAGGGTGTTCGTACGACAGCCGGGTCATCGTTCCTGGCGAACTCGGTGCCGGCGTCCGATGGCGCCGTCGTCGCCAAGCTGAACGCCTCCGGCGCGGTGATGCTGGGCAAGTTATCCATGCACGAGTGGGCGCTGGGGGTCACGAACAACAACCCGCACTTCGGCCCTTGCCACAACCCGTGGGGGTTGGAGCACGTGCCGGGCGGGTCGTCGGGCGGCTCCGGCGCGGCGCTGGCGGCAGAGTTATGCCTCGGCTCATTGGGCAGTGACACCGGCGGCTCCATTCGCATCCCCGCCTCGCTCTGCGGCATCGTGGGACTGAAGCCGACCACGGGGCGCGTGAGCCTGCGCGGGGTCGTCCCGCTCAGCTGGAACCTCGACCACGCCGGGCCGATGGCGCGGCGCGTGCGTGACGTGGCCATGCTGTTGCAGGCGATTGCGGGATATGACCCGCAAGACCCCTATTCGGCCAATGTTGAAACCGGCGACTACAGCGGCGAATCGGAACTGCACGCCGCGAAAGCGCTGGAAGCGGGGGTGCGCGGCTGGCGCGTGGCGCTGGCGACCGGTGACACCTTCGACGACGCCGACCCCGAAGTGTTGAGCGCGGTGCGCGAGGCGGCCAAGGTCTTTGA
>JACQEC010000023.1 GCA_016200765.1 Chloroflexota bacterium
ATAAAACGGCGGGGCGCGGTCGCACGAATCAGAATGGCTGAAACACTCAGGCTGTGCAGAGGCCGGTCAGCCACCTTCGCTCGCGCTCAGCGTCTGAACAACTTGAGGACGCCTTGAAAGTCGTAGGCGGTATCGGGGTCCATCCGTCCGGTATTAACGAGGAAGCGCAGGAAGCGCTTGAAGCTCGTGAGCGCGGCTTTCTGCTCCTTCGCGTGGCCGCTCTGCGCTTCCAGATAGGTTTCTACGTTGTGCGGCAGCATGTCACGCAGCAGGCGCGCCGGTCTCTGGGTCATCAGGTACTCCGCGGCGAACCGTTCAAGATTGCCCGCATGTTGCTCGACCATTTTCGGACTCAGGCCCGATTGGTATAGGTGCTTGCGAAATTCTTTGAGGATTTTGGCGTTGCGCTCCTGCACCGCTTCGTCTGTCGGCGGCGCTGCCCCCAACAGCAAGTTGGTGATAATCCCCTCGGACTCCTGGAGGCCGCGATACTGGTCGTTCAAATCGGCGCGGATACCAGAGCCGAACGTCACCGGGTAGGATTGCAGAAGACCGTCGTAAATAATCTTGTCCTCGAAGGGCAGTAGCACCGCTTTGACCAACACGGGCAGGTAGGGGCCAATGACGTCTGCGAACGGAACCTGCAAGCCGAGCACACCGTAGGCGCGAACCGGCTGACCTTCGATTTGCGAGAGAAAGAGGCTGTACTTCTTGAGGTGTTTCAGGACGAAGAAATCGCCCGAGAGACGATGCTGCCAACTGACGATGATGTCGAGGTCGGCGGGAGGCAGACCGGCAGGATTCTCCGCGATGAACTGCTCACGCAGGGACTCGTCGCGCCAAAGCCTCTCGCGGATTTTCAGCGCCTTTTTAACCTCAAGTCCCGTCTGAGTAGTAATGGGCGGTAGATTGCGAATGATGTGGTGCTGCGTGTTGGTGTAATTCAATAGCGCCCACCAGATACGGTAGTAGCGCTCTGTTTCCTGTGGAAGGAGAATCATTCACTCAGCCCTTTGCGTGTTCAGCCCATGCGGGGCCAGCGCCTTGTCCATTTGCCCCTCGCACAGGCTACAGTAATAGTCGTCATCAAAGCGCTCAACTGCGAACCGGCCAAAGGCATTGAAACTAGGCGGCCTAACGCTTCTTCGCCGCGCGCCGCCCTCGTCGAGGCGACTTCGCGAAGATGCCCAGCGGCAGGTACGCCGAGACAATCCAGTTCGGCGCGTCCACGATCTCGCTGATCTTCAGGTCAACCGCCGCGCCGCACAAGCAGTACGCCTGCTCACGTGTCATGTTGTGATACTCGGACAGGTAGTCAATCATATAGCGGATGGCCTGTTGAGCATCCTTATACAGGTCGGGCCCGTGCGCGGTGGTGACATAGTAGCCGTCCTTGTCGGCGACGGTCAGCGGCTTGCCGGGCGCGGTGAGGAAACGCAGTTCGGGAATGCTCGCGCCCTTGATCAACTGGAAGCGCAGGGTCACGCTCATCGGCGTTTCGATGCCGGTGCCGTTCACCTCGCCGTCGCCCTGCGCGGAGTGGCAGTCGCCGCACGAGAAGAGCGCGCCGGGCGTCAGCACCGGAAACCAGACCCGCGCGCCGGGCGTCAGGTGACGAATATCAATGTTGCCGGCGTTCTGGCGCGGCGGGATGGTGTTGAAGCGCCCGGCCTCGCGCGGGCCGACGCCCATCACGCCGCAAAATGGCTCGTAGGGGATGCGGATGTCTTTGCGAAACTCACAATAGGCGCGGCCCAGCCGGTAAAGGTGCAGGTACGGCTCCTTGAAGTCGTCGGCCAGCAGTCCGAAGCCCGACAGGACCGCGTTCCAGCCCCAGCCCTTGTGCTTGATGCGGATCACTTCGACATCAAGGGTGTCGCCCTCCTCGGCGCCCTCCACATAGACCGGCCCGGTCAGCGGGTGAATCGGGTCGAAGGAGAGCGTCCGCAGGGTCTCGGTCGTCGAATGCGGCGTGACCTGTTTGGCCGAAGCCTCAAGTGTTTCGAAGACGACCGTATCGCCAGACTTGATGCGGAGCCGCGGCGGCAAGGAATTGTCCCAAAAGGCGTGCGGTTGGCTGTCGTCGAGATGGTAGGTGGTCATCAAAGGCTCCTTATGTTATGCGTTGTGCGTTGGTGCGTTAACGCACAACGCGTCAACGCATCAACGCTCAATTGATCCGCTTCTCCCGTCCGGCCCACTCCTGCTCGCGCAGGACGTATTTCTGAATCTTGCCGGTGCTGGTCTTGGGCAGGTCGCCAAAGTGGATGGCCTTCGGGCACTTGAAGTGCGCCAGTTGCTCGCGGCAGAAGGTGATCAGCGCGCCCTCGCTTACCTGCGCGCCGGGCTTGAGCGTGACAAACGCCTTGGGCGCCTCGCCCCAGCGGTCATCGGGGATGGCGATGACGGCCACCTCCATCACCGATGGATGGCGGGCCAGCGCCTGCTCAATCTCAATCGTCGAGATGTTCTCGCCGCCACTGATGATGATGTCCTTCTTGCGGTCGCGCAACTCGATGTAGCCGTCGGGGTGCACGACGCCCACGTCGCCGCTGTGGAACCAGCCGCCCTCAAACGCTTTGGCGGTCGCCTCCGGCTGGTGGAAGTAGCCCTGCATCACG
>JACQEC010000154.1 GCA_016200765.1 Chloroflexota bacterium
CGTGGCACTACCGTTGGCCGTTTGGGAGCGCGAGATATTGCCGTCCCGCATCGCAGGCGAAGATGAGGACGCGCTGGACACGCTATGTCAAAGCGGCGAAGTGGCGTGGGTAGCGTCGGGCAAAGATGCACAACATAGCCGCGTGCGCTTTATGTTCCGCGGCGAGGGCGCGCTCCTTCTCGGTTCACCCGCGCCTGACGTCAGCCTGTTGAGCACAGTGGCGCAAAGTGCATATCGCTTCTTGCAGGAGGAGGGAGCGTCGTTCACAGCCGATATGGAAGCCGGGTTGGGGATTAAGCCTTCGGCGCTGTCCACAGCGCTGGCCGAACTGGCGACGGGCGGGCTGGTGACCAACGACACGCTCGACGCCCTGCGGCAGATCGCCCAGCACAGCGCCTCGCCAGAGGCGCGCGCCGCGCTAAGCCCGCTGGAGGCGGAGTTGTCGCGCCGTCCTCAGGCCGCCCTGCGCCGCCCCACGCCCAGCCGCTTTCGCGATGCCAAGCGCCGTGTTCGCGCGCGCCTGAAAACGGAGAGCGCCTCCACATGGCCGGGGCGTTGGTCGCTGGTTCATCGCGTCTCTCTGCTGGGGCCTGCGCTGTCGGACGAAGAGCGCGCCTCGAGACTAGCCCGCGTACTGCTCGCGCGCTACGGCGTGCTCATGCGCGAATGTCTTGAATCCGAAGAGGGGGGCGATTGGTCGCAGATTTATCCGCATTTGGAGCGGATGGAGATGCGCGGTGAACTGCGGCGGGGATATTTCGTTTCGGGGTTGTCGGGCGCGCAGTTCGCCTTGCCCGAGGCCGTCGAACACCTGCGCGCGGCCAGCGCGGCGACGGACGACGCGCTCGTAACGCTCAACGCCACAGACCCGGCCATCCTGCCGGGCGCGGCCTTCAGCGATGGCTCACCGCGCTTCGCGCGCGTGCCCTCAACCCATTGTCTCTGGTGGCGCGGGCGACTGGTTTTGGCCGCCGAAGACGGCGGCAAGCGCATCACCACCGGGCAAGATATCGGGCGCGATATTGTCGAACGCGCGCTCCAACAGTATGTATCGCGCGTCAGCGCGCCGGGCCACCTCGTCGTGGCCGCGTGGAACGGCCTGCCCATCTTGGAAACGGAGGGTCAGGCCTTCTTGCGCGCGCTCGGGTTCTCCCGCGCTCCGGCGGCGATGGAGCGGTGGCGCTGAGCCTGCGCTATAATGAATCGGACAAAACCGTTGGGCGTTACGGGTTCCGCGTTCACGCGCTAACGCGGTCACGCAATAACGCCAACGCCGCGGCCGCGCCGCCAACATTCGCCGGGCCGTGGCCGAAGCAGGGTGAGTCGGGGCCGAGCGCGGCCAGTTTTTTGACCGTTGCGACAGCCTGCTCGGCGTTGTAGGTGTACTTGGGGATCGAGCCGCTTAACCCTTCGAGGTTCACCAGGCAGTCGCCGACGATCAAAGCCTTTTCAGACAGCAGGTAGTAGCAAACATGCCCCACAGTGTGGCCGAATGATTCGATGACCTGAATCCCGCCGTGCAGTGCCAGCACATCGCCCTCGGCGACGACGCGGCTGACCTTGACCGGTTTCTGCACGAAGGAGCCGCCGCGCGACTGGCGTGTGCCGGCGATGACCTCGGCCTCGTCGCGCTGGGCATAGACCGCCGCGCCCGTCGCCTCGACCAGCGCCGGCAGACAGCCGATATGGTCGCCGTCGGAGTGCGTGAGCAGAATATGCTTGAGGTCGCCCGGCTTGCGGCCCAGCGACTCAATGAGCGCGAAGACCTTGCCCTCACTGCCCGGCACGCCGGTGTCCACCAGTGAGAGATACTGTTCGCCAACCAGCACAAAGGTGCCGCCAAACACGTCGTCAACTTGATAGATGGTGTCGGTGATTTTCATAGCGCGGATTTTAGCGTTAGCGTCACGCGTTTGTCAATCGGAACTGCACGCCGCGAAAGCGAAGGAGTCCTCCCTTGCCCATCCCCACGGCCGATGTCGTCATCTGCGGCGCGGGCATCGCCGGAATCGCGACCGCCTATCAACTCTCGGTCAAGCACGGCCTCAAGCAGATCGTGCTCGTAGATGAGCGCGCGCCGCTCACCCTGACCAGCGACAAATCCACCGAGTGCTACCGCAACTGGTGGCCCGGCCCCGGCGATGCGATGGTCAGCCTGATGAACCGGAGCATTGACATTCTGGAAGGGCTGGCCGACGAAAGCGGCAACTGCTTTCATCTCAACCGGCGCGGCTACCTCTACGCCACCGCCGATCCCGCGCGCGCCGCAATCTGGCAGTCGCTGGCGCAGGAGACCGCCGCGCTCGGCGCAGGGCCTCTGCGCCTGCACAGCGGGCAGGCCATGGAGGAAGCCTATGCGCCCGCCCCGCCGTCCGGCTATGCCGGCCAGCCCACCGGCGCCGACCTCATCAGCGACCGCGCGCTGATCCGTCGCCACTTCCCCTACCTGTCCGAAGACACTGCCGTGGTGATGCACCCTCGCCGCTGCGGCTGGTTCAGCGCCCAGCAGTTGGGGATGTACCTGTTGGAACGCGCCCGCGAGCGCGGCGTCCAGTTTGCCCGCGCGCGTGTGGCGAGCGTGGATACGCGCGGCGCGCGCGTCGAGTCCGTGCGCCTCGACAGCGGCGCGGTTATCAGCACGCCCAACTTCGTGATCGCCGCCGGGCCGCTGTTGAAAGAGGCTGGCCGCTTGCTCGGTTGCGAACTGCCCGTCTATTGCGAGCGGCATCTTAAAGTCGCTTTCGACGACTATCTCGGCGTCGTGCCGCGCGATGCTCCTTTGCTCATCTGGAGCGACCCCATCCGCTTGCCGTGGGCCGACGACGAGCGCGCGGCACTGGCAGAGAGCGACGAAACACGCAGGCTTCTGGGTGAGTTGCCCGCCGGTGTTCACATGCGTCCCGAAGGCGGCCCCGACAGTCGGGTTGTGCTCATGCTGTGGACGCACGACATGTCGCCCGTCGAGCCGGTGTGGCCTCTGCCGGTTGACCCGCACTATGCGGAGATTGTCCTGCGCGGCTTGAGCGTCATGGTTCCGGCGCTGAAAGCCTATCTCGGCAAAGCCTCGAGGCCGGTCGTGGACGGCGGCTATTACCTGAAGACCCGAGAGAACCGCCCGCTCATCGGCCCCCTGCCCGTCGCAGGCGCGTATGTCATTGGCGCGCTCTCCGGCTACGGCCTGATGGCCTCTTGCGCCGCATCGGAACTGCTGGCCGCGCATCTCACCGACAGCCCACTGCCGCCCTACGCGCCCGCCTTCCGGCTGGAACGCTACGACGACCCGGCGTACCAAGCGTTATTGCAGAACTGGGGAGAGTCGGGGCAATTGTAAATGACTTCCGCTCTGGCAAGTTTGAAAGGCAGTATCGAGCGCATCACGTTCTACAACGACGAGAACGGCTACATCGTCGCGCGCTTTGTCGAAGAGGGCAAGGAGGCCCGCTCGGAGCGCAGTGTCAAGATGTCGGGCGATGAGCCTATCACCATTGTCGGCAACATGCTCGGCGTCAACATCGGCGAGACTCTGCGGCTGGAGGGCCTCTGGCTACGACATCCGAAGCACGGCCTCCAATTCAAGGTCGAGCGTTTCATCGTCGAACTGCCCGCGACGCCCGAAGGGGTGCGCAAGTATCTCGGCTCCGGTGTCATCAAAGGCATCGGGCCGGTGATGGCGGAGCGTATCGTCAAGCGCTTCGGGCTGGAGACCCTTCAGGTAATCGAGTCCGACATTGAGCGTCTGCGCGAAATCGCCGGCATCGGCCCGAAGCGCATCGGTCTCATCGCCAAAGGCTGGCACGAGCAGAAGCAGATTAAGGAGGTCATGCTCTTTCTGCAATCACACGGCGTCAGCACGGGTCTCGCGGCCAAGATATACAAGGCATACGGCGACGCCGCCCTGAACGTCGTACGCCGCGAACCCTACCGGCTGGCGCGGGACATCTACGGCATAGGCTTCTTGACGGCCGACCGCATCGCCCGCGCGCTGGGCATGAAGCCCGATGACCCGGCGCGCATCGAGGCCGGCGTCCGCCACGTGCTGAGCGAGTTTTCCGACGACGGCCACGTCTTCGCCACGCGCGCGCAACTGCTCACGCAGGCCACCACCGCCTTGAGCGTGCCGGAGGCGCTGGTAGCCGTAGCCATTGAACGGCTCGGCAAAGTCAACGAGATCATCGTCGAGGATGAGGCTATCTATCTCACGCCGTTCTACCGCGCCGAGGTGGGCGCGGCCAACCGCGTTCAACAAATCGCTGCCAGTCCGATGAGCCGTCTGGAAGACTTCCGCGCCATTGATTGGGACAAGGCACTGGGCGGGTTGAACGCGCAGAGCCAGATCGCCTTGACCGATAAACAGCAGGAAGCGGTGCGCTCCGCGCTGACGCACAAGATCACCATCCTGACCGGCGGCCCCGGCACCGGCAAGACGACCACCGTGCGCGGCCTCATCGGCCTCCTGCAAGCGCGCCAACACTCCTTCCGGCTGGCCGCCCCCACGGGCCGCGCGGCCAAGCGCTTGAGCGAAGCCACCGGCGAGCCCGCGCAGACGCTTCATCGCCTGTTGGAGTTCAAGCCCGGCACGGGTTTCCTGCGCGACCGCGACAACCCGCTCGACGCCGATCTGATCATCGTGGACGAGATGTCCATGATGGACGCGCTCCTGCTCAACGCCTTCCTCAAGGCCATCGCCATCACCAGCCACCTGCTCCTCGTCGGCGACCCCGACCAACTGCCCTCGGTCGGCGCGGGCAACGTGCTGAAAGACCTCATCGCGTCCCAGCGCATATCGGTGACGTCGCTGGACACCATCTTCCGGCAGTCGGAGCAGAGCGGCATCGTCATCAACGCGCACCGCATCAACCGCGGCGAGATGCCGCAGTTCAGCAAGCCCGCGCGGGACTTCTTCTTGTTCCCGGAGACCGATCCCCAGCAGACCGCCGCGCGCGTGATTGAGGTGGTGACCACGCGCATCCCCCGCCGCTTCCATCTCGATCCCATCGCCGACGTGCAGGTGCTCAGCCCGATGTATCGCGGCCCGGCGGGCGTCGCCGAGTTGAACATCGCGCTCCAAAGCGCGCTCAACCCGCCCACAGCCGGCCGCGCCGAGTGGCGGCACGGCAGTCGCGTCTTCCGCGTCGGCGACAAGGTGATGCAGACGCGCAATAACTACGACAAGCAGGTGTTTAACGGCGACCTTGGGCGCGTGGTGAACATCGGCTTCGAGGAGCAGACCA
>JACQEC010000079.1 GCA_016200765.1 Chloroflexota bacterium
ATAGAGGCGCTGATCGTGGCAGGCGAAACTCGGCGCTTGACAGCGGCCAACCTCTAACGTATCTCTCTGAGAAAGGATTCGACCTATGTCGGACAGTGTGTTGCGCGAGGATAAAGTGCTCGATTGTTCGGGTATGTTGTGCCCGATGCCTGTGATCAAAACCTCGAAGGCGATAAAGGAAGTGCCGGTCGGGCACGTCGTCAAACTGATCGCCACCGATCCCGGCGCGCCGGCTGACATGCAAGCCTGGTCGCGGCAAACCGGCCACGAACTGCTCGATTCGCATCAGGAAGGCAATAAGTACGTGTTCTACCTCAAGCGAAAGAAGTAACCCCGACTCCCCCAGACAGGTCATAGAGACCTGTGCCGGGGGATTATTTTTCATCCGGCCACGCGCCGCAGGAGGCACAGCATGTCAGACCCGAATCTTGAGCAGATGGTGAACGACCTCGTCGCCAAGAAACTGGCGGCGATTGAGGAGGAGAAGCAAAACAGGCCAAGGCGGCTTGCCCTGATTGCAAGCAAAGGCTCGCTGGACTGGGCCTACCCGCCGATGATCCTCGCCAGCACCGCCGGAGCGATGGGCTGGGAGGTCGGCGTCTTCTTCACGTTCTACGGCCTGCCGCTGTTGGTGAAAAACGGCAGTCCGGCGGTGACGCCGCTGGGCAACCCGGCCATGCCGATGAAGATGCCTTTTGGCCCCGATTTCTTCCAGAACGTGAACTGGCCGATCCCGACGGCGATGATGGCGCTGCCCGGCTTCGGCGCGCTCGCGACGTCGTTGATGAAGCAGTCGTTCAAGAACCACGGCGTAGCCAGCATTGGGGAGTTGCGGGATGCTTGCGTCGAGACGGGCGTCAACCTGATCGCCTGCCAGATGACGATGGAGGTCTTCGGTTTCCGCAGGGAAGACTTCATTGATGAATGCACCGTTGGTGGCGCCGCCACGTTCCTCGAATATGCCTCGCACGCGGACGTGCAGTTGTTCATCTAACTGACCCATCGGTACTTCCATGGATGACGAAAACAAAAAGATTCTGTACGTGCAGACGCACGGCGCAGACGACCCCGCGCGCGCCGCGACCCCGTTCTACCTCGCGTCCACCGCCGCGGCGATGGATATTGAGGTCGGCATCTACTTCACGATGAAGGGGCCGACGCTCCTGCGCAAGGGCGCGCCGGAGGAAATCGTCATCCCGCGCGCGGCGGGTGGCGGCGCGAAATTAAGACACTTCATTGATCAGGCGCTTGATCTCGGCGTCAAGCTCTATGTCTGCCAGCCCAGCCTCGACCTTCATGGCTACACGCAGGACGACCTGATTGAGGGCGTGGAGATGATCGGGGGGGCGGCGTTTAACGGCATGGCGCTGGAAGCCGACGCGGTGATCGCCTTTTGATTTTGTCGTTTTATTTGCCGGGGCAAATGGGCAGGGCCCGCCCCGGCCAGTCGGTGTGAATTGGCCAAGTATTTCGACAGCAGTCCATCGAAAATCAAATACGACGACGTTCCTTACGAGAAAAAAGAGGAACTGTTTCAACAGGTCAAAAGCGACATCCGCTTTGACGATTACCTGTACGGTTGTTACGAGTGCGGCATCTGCGTCGCGGCTTGCCCATCGGCGCGCTTCTATGACTTCTCGCCGCGCCGCATCGCGCAGGCGCTGGCGCGGGAAGATGTCGAACTGGTTTTCCAGCAGATGAACGAAGACGTGTGGGACTGCTCACAGTGCTTCTCGTGCTTGCGCTGCCCGCGCGGCAACAACCCCGGCGGCCTGATCACCATCATGCGCGAGGTGTCCATCAACAACGGCCTGCGCACGGCTAAAGAGGCGCTGGAAGGCTACAGCCGCATCATCTACAAGATCATGAGCACGGGCACGCAGGTGTCGCCGGATATGCTTCAGCCCGAAGCCTTCCCCGACTGGGGGCCCGAGGTCAAGCAGGTGTCCGACAACCTCGACCTCTGGCGGCGCGCCCTGCCGCCTGAAACCATGCACACCACGACCACCAGTTGGGAAGTGGACGAGAAGACGATTGTCGAACTGTACCTCATCTGGAGCATGACGGGTGTGATGGACCTGATCCGAAACGTAGACAAGAACCTGCACATGATCCTGACGGATGTGATGGAAGAACGGCTCGAAGAAGCCGGATACGAGGCAAATTAGGGGGAGCATGGCAACGATACCCGCCGACGGGGTTCGCAGTACATTGGCCAAGAAAAAAGGCGGCTTTTTCCGGCGGCCCGAAGACGCGCCGGTTGATCTGCGCGAGGAGACACTGCGCCTTGAAGCCGAAGGCGAGTGGATTGTGCAGCGCGTGGCCGAGCCATACGTTGAGTTGCCGACCAAGTATGGCGGCAAGAAGAAGGTGCCGCTGGAGCATACGTGGCACCACAAGTCATGCGGGCAGTGCGGCCACATCCCCGGCTACTCGACCTCGATTTTCTGGTTGCACCGCGCGCTGGAGTTGGACTACAGCGACCCGAAGGACCAGACCTCCTGCACGGCGTGGAACTATTACGCCAGCGCGACCTCCAACGCGGCGGCGCAGGCGGGCGTGGCGATGCGCAACTTTGCGGCGGCCTACGAGAGCGGCTACTATCCGGTCATCCATTGCGGCACCTCATTCGGCCACTACAAAGAAGTGCGCGAGGAGATGGTGCATCACAAGGAACTGCGCGATCAGGTGCGGGCGATTATGAAGCGCTTGGGCAAGCCGCTGGTGATGCCGGAAGAGATTGTGCATTACAGCGAATGGGTTTACGCCGTGCGCGGCCTGATTGCCGAGCGGCGCGTGTACGACGTCTCTAACATCAGCGTGACGGTGCATCCTGCCTGCCACTATTATAAATTGGTGGACGAAGATGCCATTTACGACCCGGAAATCTACGGCGGCCAGCGCACGGCGATTGTTTCCGGCGTGGCGCAGGCGCTGGGCGCGCAGGTGAAAGATTACTCGACATGGTTCGACTGCTGCGGCTTCGGCTTCCGCCATATTCTTGTGCAGCGCGACTTTACGCGCTCGTTCGCCACATTGCGCAAGATGGAGGTGATGCGCGACGAGGCCAATCCGGACGTGACGCTGACGCACGATACCGGCTGTGTCACCACGCTCGACAAATCGCAGTTCGCGGCGCAGGGCCATGACCACAAAGTCAGCATCCCGGTCATGAGCGAGGCGCAGTTTGCCGCGCTGGCGATGGGCGCGCACCCGTACAAGGTCTGCCAGTTGCACTGGCACAGCACCGACTACCGCCCGCTCTTGACCAAGATGGGGATTGATTGGGAGAAGGCGTGGGCGGAGTTTGAAGAGGAAATCGAGTCTCTGCGGCGCGGCGAGAAAGAGTATTTGACGTGGGACGATGTGGATGCGGCGGTTCCGGCCAGGTCGGTTGCGCTGGCCAAGCGCGGCTACACACCCAGCCGGTTTGATGGGCAGTCGTAGTCAGGCGGAGGAGCCTATGGCAAATGATGCGGTGCTAATTATCGGCGGCGGCCCCGCCGGATTGGAGGCGGCGCGCGGTGTGGCCGGGCTGGGCGCGCGCGCGATTCTGGTCGAGAGGCGAAACAATTTGGGCGGCGCGCCCATTAACGAGCGCTACGCCGCCCTGACGCACGGATTCCGCGACGCCGAAGAGGTGATGAACGAGATCATTGCGGAGGTCACGAGCGAGGCATTGATTGACGTGCGATTGGGGTATAGCGTCGCCGCAGTGGCGGGCAGCGCGGGCGATTTCACGGTTACGCTGGCGAAGGAAGGCAACGGGCATAGCGACGTCGTCAACGTGGGCGCAATCATCGTCGCCACCGGCTTCCAGCACTTTGACCCGGGCCGCGAGACGCAGATGTACGGCTATTATGAGTTCGACGATGTGATTACCCTGCAGGACTCGGAGCGGATGTTGAAGGACCGCAACTGGGTGCGCCCGTCGAATGGCGAGTCGCCGAAGCGCGTCTGCTTTATCCAGTGCGTCGGCTCACGCGACCGCCATATCGGCAACGAATACTGCTCGAAGGTCTGTTGTGGCATCGCATCCAAGCAGGCGATTGAAATCCGCCAGCAAGTGCCCGACTGCCGCGTGTTCATCTTCTACATTGACATGCGCATGTACGGCTATTGGGAGAACGAAATCTACTGGCCGGCGCAGGAAAAGTATAAGGTGCAGTACGTCAAGGGCATCGTGACCGAGATTTTGAAGAAGGGCGACAAGCTGCTCGTGCGCGGCGAGGACACCACCATGGGACGCCCGGTCGAAGTGACCATGGACGTGGTCGTACTGTCCAACGGCATGGAGCCGAGCGCCGGCACAAAGGAGATGGCCCGCGTGTTGGGCCTCAAGCAGAATAAGTACGGCTTCATCGAGGTACCGCACGACGCTCTCAACCCCACGGCAACGAGCGTGCCCGGCATCTTCGTCAGCGGGGCGGCCGCCGGCCCACGCGATCTGGACGACAGCGTGGGCACGGGCGGCGCGGCGGCGATGAAGGCTGTCTCGCTGGCGCGTAAACTGGCGCGAGGCGACCTGCAATTGGCGAATGCAAGTCGTTGACACGCAGTCCGCGACCGAGTTCATGCGCGAGGTCATGCAACAGACCTCACCAGCTGACCTCGACGCGATGGAGCACGCCGTCGGCAGGAAGAGCCGTTCGTTTCAACAATCACTGGCGCGCGAAACGCTGACCACGCTCTCGCCAGAGGCTCTAAAAGAACTCCTGCGACAGGTATTCTCCGCCCGCCGCCGCGTTCCGTCTATCTGCGAACACCACTCCCACGAGGAACTCCTGCGCCTGATCGGCGATCTGCTCTACGGCGGCGACGCGCTCGCGCCCCGCTTTGACCGATTTTGCGCCGAATTGAAAGGGGTGGACGAGCCTCTGGGTTACGATCTCGCCGGAGAGTTGCTGCACTATACGTTGCCCGACCAGTATTGGCTGTGGACGCGCTGGATGTGGGATCCACAAAATCAGACGGGCGCGCTGCGGCTCGTGACCAGCGAAGAGTTGGAACTGCAAGCCGGATCGCCCGGCGAGATGTATCTGAAGGTCGGCGAAGCGGTGGCGTTTGTCAACGCGACCGGCGAAGCGGCGGGCTTCACGCGCATAGGCGACCGCCGGTTCGGCCTCGATGTCTTTCTGGCGTGCGTTTATGGGATTTATACCTATACCGTGTTGCGGATGCGCATGACACAAGAGTTTAACAAGGTGATGCCCCAGTTGCCTGAATTGGCGCGGCGGCTGTTGGGGGTGTGGGAACGGTTCGGAACATCGCGCCGCGAAAGCGCTGGAGGTCGTGATGCCGGTTAAAGGCGTGAAGCAGGCCCCGATTGTCGTTGAGAAAGACAGCGTGACGGTGCGGGGCATCGAACTGAAGGGGCAGTGGAACCGGATGTTCGAGCCGCGCGTGATTGACGATTACGATCTGACCCATCTGGATCGGGTTGCGGCGTTGAGCGGCGGCGAATCCATCGAGTTTTGCTATCAGTGCGGCAAGTGCGTGCCGGTCTGCCCGGTGGACGTCGTAGGCAACTACGGCCCGCGCAAAATCGTCCGCAAACTGCAATTGGGCGTTGACCTGACCGAAGACGCCGACCTGTGGCTTTGCACCACGTGCATGAACTGCCTGCGCGTCTGCCCCAAAGAAGTGGACATGATCAAGATCATGCCGGCCGTGCGCGAGCAGGCGATACTGGATGGCAAGTTCGTGCCGCCGGAATTGCAGAAGACTTTCGAGAATATCGCGCGCTACGGCAACCCACAGGGCGAGTCGCCGCGCAAGCGCGCGGATTGGGCCAAAGAAGCGGGCGTGCCTGTGCCGATTATGGCCAGCGTCAAGCGGCCGGTGGACGTACTGCTCTACGTTGGCTCCTACCCGTCGTATCACCCGCGCGGCAAGGACGCGGCGCGCGCGATGGCGCGTGTCTTGACCGCGCTCGGCGTGGACTTTGCTATCCTCGGCCATGAGGAAAAAGAAGACGGTGACTCGGTGCGGCTGGCGGGCGAAAAAGGGCTGTACGAAACGCTGGCCGACAGCACGATCAAGACGTTGGCGAAATACCGGTTCAATCGTATCGTCGTCTTTGGCCCCCATGAGTATAACGCCTTCAAGAACGTCTATCCGAAGTTCGCGGCGGAGAACGGTCTCGCATGGGACTACGCGATCCTGCACTACACGCAGTTTCTGGCCGAGCGACTCGATCAACTGACACCCCTGCTGAAAAAGCCCATTGAAATTACAACCACGTTCCATGACCCGTGCTATCTGGGCCGGCATAACGGCGAATACGATGCGCCGCGCCGGTTGTTGGCGGCGATTCCGGGCGTCACGCTGGTGGAGATGGGGCGCAGTCGCGAGAACGGCTATTGCTGTGGCGGCGGAGGCGGCGGCATGTGGCTCGATTCGTTCGCAGGCGGCCATCAGAAAATGCGCCTGTCGGAGCGTCGCGTGCAGGAAGCGGTCGAATACGGCGCGTCGCTGTTGTCGGTCTGTTGTCCCTACGAGGTCAGCCGGTTCGAGGACGGCGTGAAGTCAACCGGCAACGACGGGAAGCTCATCGTGCGAGACATTATCGAGATGATTGATGAGGCGATGCGCGCGGAGTAAGACGCGCCCAAGCCATTCAAGCGGTGGAGCGGCGGATGAACATAATCGTGATTGTCAAACATGTGCCCGATCTGGTCGAGGAGTTGGAGATCGCCGAAGACGGCAAGGATTTGAATCGTGATTTTCTGAAGTTTGTCGTCAACGAGTTCGACGATCAGGCGCTGGAGCAGGCGCTATTGCTCAAAGAAAAGGGCGGCGGCACAATCACGGCGGTCGCCCTCGATGCGCCGGAGATTGACCAAACGTTGTTCACCTGTCTGGCAAAGGGCGCAGACAAGGCCGTAAAGATTGTCGGCGACCTCGAAGGCCGGGTCACCAGCCATGCCGCGGCGCACATGCTGGCCGACGCGCTCAAGGCGATGTCACATGACCTGATCCTGACCGGCGTGCAGTCCGCCGAGGACCTCGATGGTCAGGTTGGCCCATTGCTGGCGACATATTTGGGCGAGCCGCACGTGAGCGTGGTCACGGGGGTGGAAGCGCGCGGCCAAATGGTAGTCGTGCGACAGGAGTATGCAGGTGGCGTGACCGGCGAATTTGAGGTTGATCTGCCGGCCGTGCTTGGCATTCAGGCCGCGCCACAGCCGCCGCGCTACGCGCCTATCTCGCGGGTGCGGGCGACCATGAAAGAGAAAAAGCTGGTGGAGATACAAGCGGCGGCCGCCGATGGGGCCGGCCTCAATGTGCGCCAGATGGTCAGGCCGCAGGTGGCGTCGCACGCCGAGATGATTGAGGGCAATACCGATACGGTCGTGGAGCGCATTGTCGGTATTATGGCCGAACGAGGACTGATGAATGGGTAATGTTCTGGTGGTCGTCGAACAATTGAACGGCAAGACTGGCGAGATCACGTTTGAGATGCTGGGCAAGGGACGTGAGTTGGCGTCTGCGCTGGGCGGTGAACTCCATGCGCTCGTCATCGGCGGTCAGGCCGATGAGTTGGGCATCGCCGACAAGGTCTGGGTGATGGGCGACGGCGCGCTCGCGCATTACACGTCGGCTAACCATAAGGCGGCGCTGGTGGCGGCCATCAGCGCGATCTCGCCACGGGTCACCTTGATTGGCAACACGAGTATTGGCATGGACCTGGCGGCGGGGGCCTCTGCGGCCACTGGTATTCCGCTGATCGCCTATTGCAACGCCTTGCGCGTCGAGGGCGGACAGGTCGTCGGTACCAGCCAGATTTATGGCGGCAAGGTCTTAGCCGAGGTCGCGCCCGAGGACGGCGCGTGTATCGTCAGCGTGCTGGCGGGCGCGTTTCCGGCCTCGGCTGGACGCTCCGACAAGACGCCGGTGCTTGAAACGCTGGCGCCACCCGCGCTCGATAACCGCGTGCGATTCGTCAGGCTGATCGAGCCGGAAGCCGCGGATGTTGATATCACGAAAGCCGCGGTGGTGGTCAGCGTCGGGAGGGGTATCCAGAGCGCGGACAACATCGAACTCGCCGATGGCCTCGCCGACGCGCTGGGCGGCGTGGTCGGCGCGTCGCGGCCGGTGACGGATGCGGGATGGCTGCCCAAGTCGCGGCAGGTGGGCAAGAGCGGCCTGCGGGTCAAGCCCAAATTGTATCTGGCCCTCGGCATCAGCGGCGCGCCGGAGCACCTCGAAGGCATGAAGGACTCTGGCCTCATCATCGCGATTAATCAGGACGCCAGCGCGCCCATCTTCGACGTCGCGCATTACGGCGTCGTGGGCGACCTATTCGAGATTGTGCCCGCGCTGACCGAAAAGATCAAGGGCTAGAGTGGCCGGGCTATGCTGACCTCCGAGGAAAAAGTCTATTTCGGGATTCTGGTGATCCTGACGTTGAGTTGGGCCGCGATTGATTTTGCGCGCATCGCGGCCGTCATCGTCTCGCGGCCCGGCTTTAGCGTGCGCGTCGTTCTCTCGCGCGCGGTTCGCCGCCTGCCATCCATGCTGACGCAGGTCGGGGCCACCTTACCCGTCTTTCGCTTGCGCCCGCGCGAAGGCGTGTTCCACTACCTCATCTTCGCCGCGTTCTCGTTCTATGCGCTGGTCAACGTGCTGGACACCTTCAGCGCGTTCACGGGTTTCAGCACCATCGGGCAGAACGTCCTCCTTGACGCTTATAACCTGATCGCCGACGTCCTATCGGTGCTCGGCTTGATCGGCATGGCGTATTTTCTGGTGCGCCGCTTCGTCCAGAAGCCGCCTGTGCTCAACTTCAACCCGGGCGTGGTGTTGTATCCGAAGGTGTCGGCCGGAGGCATCCGCCGCGACTCGCTGATCGTCGGGGCGTTCATCCTGACCCACGTCGGCTCGCGCTGGCTGGGCACGGCGTTTCATCTGGCTCAAGCGCAGGAGACAAGCCTCTACTTGCCGACGGCGAGCGTCGTCTCGTTGGCGCTGGCCGGCCTGCCTGCCGCCGCGCTGGCGTTTGGCGTGCACGCCACGTTCTGGCTGGCGGTTGGACTGATTCTGCTCTTTTTCCCCTACTTTGTGCGAAGCAAACATATCCATATCTTTTTCGCCCCGCTCAACTGGCTGTTGAGACCCGATCGCCCACTTGGCGAGATTCAGCCCTTGAAGACGGACGGGCGACCGTTGGCCCTGCAAGACCTGCGCTGGCACCAACTGTTGGATACGTACGCCTGTATCATGTGCAACCGCTGTCAGCAGGTTTGCCCGGCGCACAACGCCGGCCAGCCGCTTAGCCCGGCGGCACTGGAGATCAACAAACGCTACTATCTGACCGATCACCTGCACGAGTTTGCGGATGGCAGTGCGCCGCGCGTGCCCCTGCTGGATTACGCGATCTCCCGCGAGGCGGTCTGGGCCTGCACGACGTGCGGCGCGTGCGTGGACATCTGTCCGGTCGGCAACGCGCCGATGCTGGATATTATTGACATCCGCCGGTCGTTGATTGAGCAGGGGGACACGCTGGACGCGGGCGTGCAAAAGTCGCTCGAAAATCTGGGCAAGCAGGGCAACTCGTTTGGCGCGTCGGGGCGGGCGCGCGCCAAATGGACGCAAGGCTTGCCGTTTAAGGTGAAGGATGCGCGCAAGGAGCCGGTGGACTACCTGTGGTTTGTCGGCGACTATGCTTCATTCGACGCGCGCAGTCAGCAGTTGACCAGGTTGGTGGCGAAGGTGCTGAACGACGCCGGCGTGAGTTTCGGCATCCTCTACGAGGCCGAGTGGAACTCCGGCAATGACGCGCGGCGCGTGGGCGAGGAGGGCCTGTTCGAGATGCTCGCGGAGCATAACGTCGCCGCGCTCGACAGCGCGCAGTTCAAGGAGATCATCACCACCGACCCGCACACGATGAATGCCCTGCGCTTCGAGTATGCTAAAATGGGCAAGCGATATAAGGTCTCGCACTATTCGCAGGTGCTGGCGCGATTGGTTGACGAAGGCAAGATCGTGCTCCGGCCGCAGAACGGCGTCAATGGAGCGACACGACGACGGGTGACATACCATGACCCGTGCTATCTGGGCCGCTACAATCGGGTGTTCGACGCGCCGCGTGCGCTCATCGAGCGATCGGGCTTGCAGTTGGTGGAGATGCCGCGCAACCATAACGGCTCGTTCTGTTGTGGCGCGGGCGGCGGCCAAATTTGGAGCGCCAACAGTAAGCAAGCCGAGCGCCCCAGCGAACAGCGCATCCGCGAGGCGCTGGCGCTGGGCGATGTCCAAACCTTCATCGTCTCGTGCCCAAAGGATATGGCGATGTACTCCGACGCGGTCAAGACGAGCGGAAACGAGGGCAAGGTCGTCGTCAAGGATATTATTGAGGTTGTGGTCGAGGCGATGGCCGAGAGCGCGCATGAGCCAAAACGATAATATTGCCACCGGCGCATGGGAGCGTCTGCGCAATCTGATTGGCGCGCTGGATCGCGTGGATCGGTTGGAAACTAGCGCCGAGTTTGACGGCTGGCTGGAGAAACTCGCGGGCGATGAGACGGCGCTGGCAGAAACCTGCCGTGATTTCGTGGCGCGGGCGCTGCGGCTGGCGTGCGACCCGATCAATTCGCGCTTGCTATTGTGCTTGCGCGGCGCCGGCCCGACCCAGGTGAGCGCGTTGATAGGGTTGGCCGATTTGGAGCGCGTGGAACTTGTCGAGCGGCTTAATGAGTTATCGCGCGCCGGCCTCACGGCGCAATCGCTCGAAGGTGAGCAAGTAGAAGCCACGCCCCTAGCGTCCAACATGCTCTTGATGCTGGACGAGATCAGCCGCGGCATGGTAGAGTTGGCGAAGGCCGACCCGTTAATCAACCCCAAGGCGCCTACGCCTCGGCCCAACCTGCGGCTGTTGAGAACGCGGTAGAAAATAGCCGATAGCAGATAGCAAATAGCCAACCGGCATTCGCCATCCACCATCCACCGTCAGCCATCGGCCATAAGCCATCAGCATGGACTGTCCCTACGGCGATTTTCAAGGCAAGCGCGGCGAGGTGCACCGGCATCTGGCCGAGGCGCACGCGGAGCAGGTGCAAATCCGACAGGACGAGATGTTGGGCCAGCGCCTCTACGAGATCACCTGCCCGGTGTGCGCCGCGCCTTACGAGCACGTGATCAACTCACGCTCTCGCGACCCGCGGTTTCTGCGCGAGTTTGACGCGGAAATCAGGCTGGTGGCCTTTGACATGCTACTCTATCATATGCAGGGCGAGCACGGGGCGGGATAGCACCAACAAGAGGACGTGACTCCAATGGCAACGATCAACAATTGCAAAATACCGGACGAGCTCTATTATTGGCCCGAAAAGCACGTGTGGGCGCGGCCGGAGGGCGACGGCACGGTCACGATTGGCATGACCGATGTGGCGCAGAACATGGCCAAGCGTTTCATCTCCTGCACGATCAAAAAGACCGCGCGGCCGCTGGAAAAGGGCAAGAGCGTCGCGACGGTCGAAAGCGGCAAATGGGTCGGGCCGGTGCCAATGCCGGTATCGGGCGAGATCGCCGCGACCAACGATGCCGTCAGCAAGAAGCCGGACTTGATCAACGCGGAGCCGTATGGCGCAGGCTGGATCGCGCGCATCAAACCGGTGAACTGGGATGCCGACCGCGCCGCGCTCGTTACAGGGCCGGAGGGGACCGAGGCCTATCGGAAGTTTTTGGACCAAGAAGGCATCAAGTGCGAGTAGCGCGCAGGCCTCACTAATCCTTGCCAGACTTCACAAATTCTCCGATGCGCGTCTATCGCGGCTGTATGTTTCCCGAAGGCTTGCTGTATGATGTCGAGCAAGATGTGTGGGTGGCGCGCGCAGCCGACGGCATCGCCACACTCGGCATGACCGACCCGGCCCAAACGCGCTGTGGCAAGTTCGTCAGCATCCGTTTCAAAGGGGTTGGCCGGACGGTGCCCAAAGGCAAAGCCTATGCAACCATCGAGTCGGCCAAGTGGGTAGGGCCGTTTCCGGCGGTGATTAGCGGCGAGATTGTCGAGACGAACGAAACAACCTTCCGGCGCGACATCCTCATCGCCAACCGCGAGCCGTATGACACCGGTTGGATGGTCAAGGTGCGACCCGTGCAGTGGGAGGCGGAGAGCGGTCACCTGCTCGATGCCGAGCGCGCGTTCGCGGCCTATCAGCAGAAGATCGAGGAGTGGAAGATCAACTGTATGCGCTGTGCGGACTGAAAGGCGGGTCAGATGAACAACGTGCGTTTG
>JACQEC010000164.1 GCA_016200765.1 Chloroflexota bacterium
GAAGGCCGCCAGCGCGATGTGCCCGCTGTCCAAGACCAGCACGGCTTTGGCCTTGCGCCCATAGGTCAGGTTGATGATCCGCCCATCTTTGTTCGCCTGCCGCACCATGCGCTTGACCGGAGCCGAGTCGGGGCTGGCAATCGCCAGCACACGGTTCACCGCGACGATCCCGCCATAGCCGACATGCACAAATTCGGATTTCATGACTGTTGTGGCTGTCTATTGCCACCCAAAAGCGCGATGACCAGCGAAGCGGTATTGGAAACAAACGCGCTTGCCTTTATAATCCCTCAATCATCACCATGAACTATTCTGTCAGGGAGCACGACTATGCCCACCTACGAATATCGTTGTGAACGCTGCCGGCGGCGCAGCGCCTTTAACGTTAGAGGGTTCAACCCACCCGAATCGCCTACCTGTCCGCAGTGCGGCAGCGCCGGCATGAAGCGACTGATCTCGCGCGTGGCGATTCTGAAATCGGAAGAAGCACGGTTGGAGTCTATGGCCGACCCGTCCAACTTCGGCGACGTGGACGAGAACGACCCGAAGAGCGTCGCCCGCTTCATGCGCAAGATGGGTGGCGAGATGGGTGAAGAACTGCCACCGGAGTTCAACGAGATGGTGGATCGGCTTGACGCCGGCGAAAGCCCCGATTCCATCGAGCAATCTATGGGCGAGAATGCCCCCGAACCGCCTTTGGCGGGCGGGTGAAGTAGGGGCGAAGCGGCACCCACGAATCACCGCGTGAACGAGCAGGTCAACCGCGCGCGGCTTCGCCCCTACCGGCGGGGGTGCGGTATGGGTGACGCAGCGGATGCGCCCGAGTTAGCGTAATACTCGCTTAAACTCGCTCTGCTCGTTCGACGTTGACCACAAAGATGGTCGCCCCGCCCACTTCAACCTCGACCGGGTTGGGCATATAGAGCTCGCCCGGCTCCATCACCGGCGGCAGTGGGTTCACGTATTGCGTGCGACGATGGCAGTTGTCGCGGATGATGTTCAGCACCTCTGCCACCCGCGCATCCTCCACGCCGATCATGACGGTGGCGTTGCCCTCGCGCAGGAACCCGCCGGTGGTGCTGATAACCGTGGATTGGAAGCCGGCTTTCTTGAGCGCCTCGGTCAACCCATGCTTGTCGTCGCCGTTGACAATGCTCATGATCAATTTCACGGCCCCTCCTTTTCGCAGTCGAATCCACGCGCGGCTAAGACGCGCTACACATGCTGACGCACCTTCGCTTGCACGACATCCACAGCCTGCCCGGCGGCAACCACGATCCACCGCCGCGGCTCCTGTGCCGCCATGCTCAGGTATCCGCGGCGCACGCGCTCATGAAATTCCAACGTCTGCGAATCCAGCCGGTCCAAGGGCAAACTCCCCTTTTGCTTGCGCTGCAGCCCCTCGGCCACGTCCAGATCGAGATAAAACGTTACGTCAGGGTTCAGGCCGCCGGTGGCAAAACGCGTGATCTGGCGCAGGTGATCAAGGTCAAGCCCGCGCCCATAACCCTGATAGGCGAAGCTCGAATCGGCAAAACGATCACATAAGACGATGCGGCCAGCGTCCAGGTGAACGCGTATGATCTGGCTGGTCAACTGCGCGCGCGAGGCCGACAACAGCAGAAACTCGGCGACAGGCGCCATCTCTGTATGTTCGGGCGACAGGATCAGGCTGCGAATCCGGTCGCCGATGGGGGTGCCGCCCGGCTCGCGCGTGCGGATAACCGGTAGGCCCCGCCGCGCCAGATCGTCATAGAGCAGTCCAATCTGGGTTGACTTGCCGCTGCCCTCGGGCCCTTCAAAACTGATAAACAGGCTCATCCATTATTCTGGTAAATCCGCACAGAGCGCCTCGGCTCTTTGCCGTGGCTGCGGGACAGCAGATTAGCTTCACGCGCCATCTCGTGCTGCTGGCGGCGCACGAACGCGTTCCGCGGTGATAGGTCAACCGAGGCGCGGCGGCCGCTGCGGATGTCCTCAATCGCCAGCTTAGTTTCCTCAGCCGCTTCGTCAAACGGATCGTACTCAACCTCGCGATTGACCCCGAAGATATCGGCCAGGCAGCTCTCTAGCTGCGACGCGCTGTTGGAGCGCAGGACGTAGATAGGGATGCCGCGCCGCTCGGCCTCGCTGATACGCTGCGGGCGGCGGCGGTAATAATTCTTCAGCGTCAACACCACGTCGGCCTGATCAAGATCATCCACGACTGTCGCCGGAACCTGCAAACCGCGTGCGACC
>JACQEC010000162.1 GCA_016200765.1 Chloroflexota bacterium
CATGTGCGCGATCTCCCGCGCGCAGTTCAGGATGTGGCGGCTGGTCAGGCCGTACTTCTCCAATAGTTCTTCGGCTTTGCCCGATTCCGCGTAGGTATCGTCGAGCGCGACGAAGCGCATCGGCGCGGGGTAATTCACCGCCGCCGACTGCGCGACCGCACTGCCCAGCGCGCCGTGCATCAGGTGCTCCTCCGCGACCACAATGCCCCGCGTCTCGCGCGCGGCCCGCTCGACCGCCTCGTGGTCGAGCGGCTTGACCGTGTGCATATCCAGCACGCGCGCCTGCAGGCCCTCCCGCGCCAGCGCGTCGGCGGCCTCCAGCGCCATGGCGACCATAATGCCGTTGGCGATAATCGTCACGTCACTGCCCGCGCGCAGTAAGGTCGCCTTGCCAATCTGGAAGTTTGGAGCGCCGTCTTCGTAGATAACGGGCGTTTGCGCGCGGCCCACGCGCAGGTACGCCGGCCCGCTAGAGTCGGCCAGCGCGTGCGTTGCGGCACGGGTGGCGTGCTCGTCGGCCGGCACGACCACCGTGAAGCCCGGCAGGGCGCACGCCAGCGCCACATCCTCGATGCCCATCTGCGACGGCCCGTCCTCGCCGATGCTGATGCCGGCGTGACTGCCGACCACTTTGACGTTCATATACGGAAAGGCCACCGACATCCGCAGTTGGTCAAACGCGTTGGCCATGATGAAGACCGCGAACGAGGCGATGAACGGAATCTTGCCGCACGCCGCCAGCCCTGCCGCGACGCCGACCAGATTCGATTCGGCGATGCCGACCTGAAAGGAGCGCTCCGGGAACGCCTCGGCAAACTTTTCAGCGCGTGTTGAATTGCCGACATCGCCGTCAACGATCACCACATCCGGATGACGCCGCCCGACCTCAACCAGCGCCTCGCCATACGCATCGCGTGTTGCCTTACCCATGCGCATTGTCGTTCCTCCCTTCGATGTCATTCCAGTTCCTTCAGCGCCGCTTCGGCCTGCGGCCGGGTCAACGGGACGCCGTGGAAGTGGTTGTGGGTCGTGTCGTTCGCCAGATAGGACACGCCATACCCCTTGACCGTGTGCGCGATGATGACCTGCGGCTGATCCGTTACCGTCATGGCCTGATTGAGCGCCGACAGGACTTCGGCCAGCGCGTGGCCGTTGATTTCGGCTATGTGCCAGCCGAAGGCGCGCCACTTCTCCGCCAACGGGTCGAGCGATGGCATCACCACCTGTGTGGGCGCAGTTTGCTGAAAGCCGTTGCGGTCCACGATGCAGGTCAAGTGGTTCAATTTGTACTTGGCGGCGGTCATCGCCGCTTCCCAGACCTGCCCTTCGTCGCTTTCGCCGTCGCCGATCATCACGTAGGTGCGATAGTCCTTGTGATCCAGCCGCGCGGCCAGCGCGTGGCCGATGCCGATAGACAGCCCCTGTCCCAGCGAGCCGGTCGAGGCTTCGACGCCGGCGAGTTTACACATATTGGGGTGACCTTCCAGCAGAGAGTCCATTTTCCGCAGGGTCATCAGCCAGCCCTTGGGAAAGTAGCCGCGCTCGGCCAGCACCGCGTAGAGCACCGGCGCGGCGTGCCCTTTGCTCAAGATGAAGCGGTCGCGCTCCGGCCATTGCGGCTCTGCGGAGTTGTGGCGCATAATGTCGCCGGCGTAGAGCGCCGTCAGCACCTCAACCGCGGAGAGCGATGACGAGGGATGCCCCGATCCGGCCTCCGTCGTCATCGTCACGATATCGCGGCGGACGACGCGCGCAAATTCCGTGAGTTGTTCAATCAAGGCGTCGCTATGCATCGTTTACCTGCCTTATCGCTGTAGGGTTAGACGGCCTGCCCCGTCATCGCCGGCGGTCAATGCCACCGCCAGCAAGATCAGCGCGCCGCCGAGAAAAAAGTTTGGCCCCAACGACTCGCCCAGCAGCAGCCAGCCCAGGAGCGCGCCGGCCACCGGCTGGGCGAAGAAAAAGATGGCGGTCACACCCGCGCCGAGTATCTCAAGCGCCTTGTTCCACAAAACCATCGCCAGCGCGGTCGCGATGAAGGCCAGATAGAGCACGCCCAACACAATCGCCGGCGTGACGACGCCCAGCGGATTGGCGGCCAACTCCAGCGGCGCGAGCAGCGCGGTGAAAAGGCCGCCGGCCAACCCGGCATAGGCCGAGACGCTCAGGGTCGGATAGGTCTGCACGGCGGAGCGCACCAACACGGAGTACAGCCCCCAGGTCAGTGCCGCCGCCAATAATGCCAAATTGCCCGGCAGGGAGGCCGACAGGTCGGTCGGGGCGATGACAACCACCACGCCACCCGTGGCCAACGCGAGGCCGATCAACTTACGAGCGGTCAGCGCCTCGCGCAGGAGCAGAGCGGCGAAGAGCACGATAAACGCCGGCGCCGCGCTCGTCACCAGCGCCCCATTCGCCGCGCTGGTCAGCTTGGTGCCGACAAACTGCAGAACCACCGAGAGGCCAAAGCCGACGATGCCGATTCGCGCAACCATCGGCCAGTCGCGGCGGGCGATCGGCATGGCGCGGCTGAGGCGCATGGCGGCGAACAGGACGAGCGAGCAGAGCAGAAACCGCGCGGCGACCAGACTCAACGGCGGGATCACGTCGAGAACGACCTTGCTCACCACGTACATCCCACCCCAGATGACGGCCGCGGTCAGCGCGCACGCCGCGCCGATGAGTTTGGGCCGGATGAGTGCGCGCGTCACCGAGCCGCCGGAAGTCTCAAGGGTTTGTCGCAGTTTGGCCGCCGATGATGGATAAGGCAAATCGTTCATGGCACTGCGCGGCGGGCTTCCTCTTAACCGATCAAGCCGGTCTATGGATCAGGCGAAACCGCCAGCCTCGCGGTTGATTATAAATCATTCGGGGGATGAGGGTAAATCGCGGCGCGGTCTCGTTCAGGCTCTCTTAAAAGATATTAGTGAGTCACGTTTTGCAAGGCTGTCACGGCGAGCGTTGTTTGCGAAGCCATCTCCCCGCGCCTTGAAGGAGATGTCGCGCCAGGCGTTTGTCGGTTGGAGGGTAGGCTTCAGCCGGACAGGTCAGCGAGCCATCGCAACGGCTGAAGCCCAATGGCATTAAGTTAAGGATCACGCCAACTCCCGAAGTAACCAGACAAAGGCGTTTTCTGGGCTTCAATCGGGCAAACTAGCCCCTGGCGCCATCGCACAACGCTTAACTTAATGCCATTGGGCTGAAG
>JACQEC010000163.1 GCA_016200765.1 Chloroflexota bacterium
CTTCAACCTGCACAAAAGTCATCTATCGGATCCGATGCGATTGTCGCGTCTGATGATTGCCGCCTGCTTGGCTTATATCTGGGTGGTGTACTTGGGCGTGATTGCCAAACACGATGGCTGGCGCAAAATCATTCACCGCACAGACCGCTGTGATCTGAGCTTATTTCAGCTGGGACTGCGCCTCTTGAAACATTTCTTGACTAACGACCTGGGACTGCCCGTCGCGTTCCAACTGTGGTGACGAATTCATCGCTCAATTTTCGGTACGGTGGCAAATGATAAATCAGAACTATTGTTCTTGTCAAATCCGATAAGCGACATCTTGCCGCAAAGGCAGACAAACAATTAACGGCTGTCCAAAAGTCTCTTGACAAGCTCGCGGGATTCCGCCCCTCGCTCGTGGCGGATAGTCATATCCGCCACTGAAGGCCGCTGGATTGTCAAATCCAGCGGGAGCGAACGTCGTCGGTAACGACTTTTGAGGGGCCGTGCAAGCAATTTGACAGGCTCACGCCAGTGGGTAAAATAATGATAGATTCTATTCTAGCTTTGCGAGGCTAAGAAAAACACTGTAGCGTTTGAAACGGAGGAGTTGAAACAGGCTCGCGCTGTGCGCGGGCCCGTTTCGGCTCCTCTTTTTGCAACCCAACAGCGGGCGAGTGGCGGAATAGGCAGACGCGCGAGACTTAAAATCTTGTGTCCGACGAGGACGTGTGGGTTCAAGTCCCTCCTCGCCCAAACCAATCTTGAGGCAACCTGACGTGGATGGAAGTGTGTTAGTCCTCAACGCCACCTACGAGCCGCTCAACGTCGTTTCGGTGCGGCGCGCGATTGTGCTGCTCCTGAAAGAGAAGGCTGAGGTTGTCGAGGCCGCCCAGGCGCGGCTGAGGGCCGAAAGCACCAGCTTTCAGTACCCGCTGGTCATCCGCCTTGTGGCGTATGTGAAGGTGCCACGGCAGTTGAGTCTGCCGCTGACCCGCCGGACGGTGCTGGCGCGCGACCAATACACGTGCCAGTATTGCGGCACGCAGCCCGGCAAAAACAACCTGACGGTGGACCACGTGATCCCCCGCTCGAAGGGCGGCCTGACGCTGTGGGAGAACGTCGTGGCGGCCTGCGGAGGGTGCAACCAGCGCAAGGGGAACCGCACCGTGCACGAAGCGGGTATGGCGCTACATAGCAAGCCTGCCCGCCCGCGCTACATCGCCATCGCGTTCATCGGGCACAGCAATGCGCCCACCGTCTGGCACAAGTATTTGCAGAGCGCGTAACCGGCTTGCGCGCGCTGGCGTTCCGCAGGGCTTCGCAAACGATGGGAAACCCGTTTTCTTCATGAAAACGGGTTTCTGGTTATAATGACCGCATGACCGAGCCGCTAATTATCCGCAAAGAGGTTGTTGTCAAAGATGACGGCCGCATCGTTATCTTCTACTCGTTTGAGCGCCCTCAGCCTCCGGACAAACCTTTATCAGAAGCAGGACATCCATGAATATTCTCGTGACGGGCGGCGCGGGCTATATCGGCTCGGCCGCCGCGGACGCCCTGCTCAAAGCAGGCCATCGTGTCACCGTCTATGACAACCTCTCGACCGGCCACCGGCAGGCCGTTCCGCTGGGTGCGCGACTTGCGCACGGCGACCTGGCCGACCGGGCCGCGCTGGCGGCGTTGTTCGCGTCGGAGCCATACGAGGCGGTCATGCACTTCGCCGCCTCCATCGAGGCGGGCGAAAGCATGAAGGCGCCCGGCGCGTTCTTCCGCAACAACGTCGCCCACTCCAACAACGTCATCGAGGCGGCTGTCGAGCATGGCGTCAGACGCTTCGTCTTGTCGTCCACGGCGGCGGTCTTTGCCGGCAGTGACGAGCCGCTGCGGGAGGACTCGCCGATCCAACCCGCGAACGTCTATGGCGAGACAAAGTTAATGATTGAGCGGATGCTGGAATGGTACCGGCAGATCCACGGCCTGCACTATGCGGCTTTGCGCTATTTCAATGCGAGCGGCGCTCTGGCCGGCCGCGGTGAAGCGCACCAGCCGGAAAGCCACCTGATCCCGCGCGTCTTGCAAGTGGTGTTGGGGCAGAAGCCTTCGATTGCCATCTACGGCACCGACTACCCGACGCCCGACGGCACCTGCGTCCGCGATTATATTCACATTTCTGACTTGGTTTCAGCGCACCTGCTGGCAATCGCCGCGCTGGCTGATGCCGAGTCGCTGGTCTATAATCTGGGGAACGGCGCCGGCTACTCGGTCAAAGAAGTGGTTGATACGGCGCGCGCGATCACCGGCCATCCGATTCCGGCGGAGGAGTGTCCGCGCCGCGTCGGTGACGCGCCGCGCTTGGTGGCCTCGGCGGAGAAGATTCGCCGAGAGCTGGGCTGGGCGCCGCGCTACCCGGCCTTGCAAGAGATTATTGCCTCCGCGTGGGAGTGGCACCGCGCGCACCCGGCGGGTTACGCCGGATGAAGGTCTTGGTAACAGGCGGCGCGGGCTTCATCGGCTCGCACGTGGTGGACGTGCTGATTGAAGCCGGGCATGAGGTGGTCGTCGTGGACAACCTCTCAACAGGCCGTGCCGTCAACCTCAACCCGGATGTGCGATTTTATCGCGCCAATATCTGCGACCCGCAGTTAGGCGAAATTTTCGCCGCTGAACGGTTCGCCGCGGTGATGCATCTGGCGGCCAAGGCCAGTGTGCCGGAGTCTCTGCGCCAGCCGCTGTTGTACGCAGACGTGAACTTGCGCGGCTCACTGCATCTGCTCGATCTGTCGCGGCGGCACAGAGTCGGCAAGTTTGTCTACAGTTCAACGTGCGCGGCGTACGGCGAGCCCAAGGTTCTGCCCGTGGATGAGACCCATCCGATTCATCCTTTATCCGTCTATGGCGCCACCAAGGTTCAAGTCGAGACCTACCTCGCGCTCTATGGGGAGCATTGGGGCTTGCGCTACACGGCATTGCGCTACGCCAACGTCTACGGGCCGCGGCAAGACCCGTTTGGTGAAGCGGGCGTGGTGGCCGTCTTCGCCAACCAGATGGCGCGGGGCGAAGCGTGCGTGATTAACGGCACCGGAGAGCAGGAGCGCGATTTTGTCTATGTGGGTGACGTCGCGGAAGCAAACCGGCTGGCGCTGGAGCGGGGCGATGGCGAGGTCTTTAACATTGGTTCGGGGCGCGGCACATCGGTGAACCAGCTCTTTGATCATCTGCGTGAGGCGATTGGCTATGCCCGCCTGCCGCATTATGCGCCGCCGCGCGCGGGAGAGATACAGAAGATTTACCTCGACACACGCAAGGCGCGCGAGCAACTGGGCTGGCGAGCGCAGACAACGCTTGGCGACGGCCTGACGCTCACGGTCAGTTCGCTCGTCACCAACCCCTCTGCCAAAGGTGGGAGAGGGGGTGAGGATGTCTGAACTGCGCTGGAACCCGCTGTTGGGGGAATGGGTCATCACGGCGACGGGGCGGCAAGACCGCACCTACCTTCCGTCGGCGACAGACTGCCCGCTCTGCCCGAGCCGCGACCCGTCCATGCCAACCGAGATTCCGCGCGCGGACTTTGAGATTGTCGTATTCGAGAACCGCTTTCCCGCCTTGCGCCGAGAACTGCCCACCCTCACCCCCAACCCCTCTCCTTTCAAGGGAGAGGGGAGGGTGAGGGCGGCCCAAGGCGTCTGCGAAGTGGTTGTCTATACCCCACAGCACGAGGGCACGCTAACCGATCAACCGGTTAGTCAGATTTACAAGCTGATTCGGGTCTGGACGGATCGCTACGCCGCGCTGGGCGCCCTGCCGTTTGTGAAGTACGTGTTTATTTTTGAGAACAAAGGCGATGTGGTTGGCACGACCCTGCATCACCCACATGGGCAAATCTATGCGTTCCCGTACGTGCCGCCCATACCGGCGCGCGAGTTGGCCGCGGCCCGCGCTCACCGCGCCGAGACGGGACGCTGTCTCTTGTGCGATATTGTGGCATCCGAGCGGGGCGACGGGCGGCGCGTCATCGCGGCAGACGAGCATTTCGCCGCGTATGTGCCGTTCTTCGCGCGGTTCCCGTACGAGGTCCATATCGCGGCGACCGCGCATCGCGAGTCGCTGACAGAATTCACTGACGTCGAGCGCTGGGCGCTGGCGCAGATGCTGAAAGAGGTGCTGATGCGCTACGATGCGCTGTTTGGCATCTCACTGCCCTATATGATGGTGCTACACCAAGCGCCGGTGGGCGGAGACCCTGACGCGCACTTTCACATCGAATTCTACCCGCTCAATCGCACCCGCGAGAAACTCAAGTATCGCGCCGGCTGTGAGAGCGGCGCCGGCACCTTTGTGACCGATGCCCTGCCGGAAGAGTGGGCGGCGCAGTTGGCCGCGTCGTCAGTCCGGCGTGTATGAAAGTCGCGATCAACGCCAGCTTCCTCAACCGGCCCGACACCGGCAGTGGGCAGTATTTGACACATCTGGCCGCAGAACTGCGCCAGCCGGAGTATGGGATAGAACTGCAACTCGTTCAGCCACCGTCGGACGGCAACTTCACCAAGCTCATTTTTGAACAGATCACATTTCCGCGGGCCGCGAGCGCCGGGCGCGCCGACCTGGCGCACGTGCCGTACTGGGGGTCGGCGTTGTTTCCGCGCGTGCCGACCGTCGTCACCATCCACGACCTGATCCCATTGCGTTTGCCCGCCTACCGCGGCTCGCCGAACGTACGCGCCTACATGCGGCTGGTCGCGCAGGCGGCGGCTCGCGCGCGGATGGTCATTACCGACTCTGAAGCGTCCCAGCGCGATATTGTTCGCCTGCTGGGGCTACCCGAACGCAAGGTGCGAGTGGTCTATCTGGCCGCAGACGAGCGTTTCCGTCCGGTGACTGACGACGCGGTGCTGGAAACGGTGCGGCAGAAGTATCGCCTGCCTGATGCCTTTGCGCTTTACCTCGGCGGGTTTGACCAGCGCAAGAACGTGTTGAACGTGGTGCGCGCTTTTGCGCTGGTGGCTAAGGGGCTGGGGCCGGATTATTCGCTTGTGTTGGCCGGGCGGCTACCGGAGCGCAAGGCGAGTTCCGACCTGTTCCCCGATGTGCGCCCGCTCATCAATGAGCTAGGGTTGACCGAGTATGTTCACCTCATCGGGGAGATACCCGAAGCGGATAAGGCGGCGTTGTACACGCTGGCGCACTGCTTTGTCTGGCCGTCCATCTACGAAGGCTTCGGTTTGCCGGTGCTGGAGGCGATGGCGTGCGGCACGCCGGTGGTTACCAGCAACGGTGGATCGCTGGCAGAGATTGTCGGCGACGCCGGCTTTGCCGTTGATCCAGACGACGTGCGCCAGCTGGCCGGTGCGATCATTCCCAGCCTGATAGACGCTGGGTTAAGGCAATCGCACCGCGAAAAAGGGCTTGCGCGAGCCGCCGATTTCACGTGGGCAAAGTGCGCGCGCGAGACGGTTGAGGTCTACCGGGAAGCCGTGCGATGAATGTGTTGATGATCTCCAAGGCGTGCGTGTTCGGCGCCTACCAGCGCAAGTTGGAAGAGCTGGCGGCACGCGGAGTAACCCTCACGGCGCTGGTGCCGCCCTACTGGAAGGACGAACGCGGCGTCATCCTGCTCGAAAAGAAGTTCACCCATGGCTATCGCCTGATCGTCGCGCCGATGCGCTTCAATGGTCATTTCCATATCCACTATTACCCGTCACTGGCGCAGGTCTTGCGCGAGATTCACCCCGACATTGTCCACATTGACGAAGAGCCTTGGGATTTCGTGACGTTTCATGCCGTGCGCGGCGCGCGGGCGATTGGCGCTCGCCCGCTGTTCTTTACGTGGCAGAATCTCCTGCGTTTCTACCCACCGCCGTTCAGCGGGTTCACGCGCTATAGCTTCCGCCACTGCGCGCACGCGATTGCCGGCAACGCCGATGCGCAACATGTCCTGTGCGCCAAAGGCTATCGGGGCGAGATCAGTATTATCCCCCAGTTTGGCGCAGACCCGTCTATCTTCCAGCCGCGCCCCGAACCGGGGCGCAAGGCGGACGCCGATGCGCCGTTTGTCATCGGGTATATTGGCCGCCTGATTCCGGAGAAGGGCGTGGATACCCTTTTGAGGGCTGTGAGCGGCCTCGACGGGCGATGGGAGGCGCGCCTGCTAGGCGCGGGACCGGCCCGCGATGGGTTGCAACGTCTGGCGGCGCAACTCAGGCTGGATGGGCGGGTGGTCTTTCAGGCGCAGGTGCCTTCGACGCAGATGGCGGCGTATTACCAGCAACTCGATTTACTGGTGCTGCCCTCGCGCCGCGCGCTGAACTGGACCGAGCAGTTCGGGCGGGTATTGGTGGAGGCCATGGCCTGCGGTGTGCCCGTGATCGGCTCAGATTGCGGCGAAATTCCAAACGTCATTGGCGACGCCGGTTTGATCTTTCATGCCAATGATGCTGATGCGCTGCGTGCGCATATCCGGCGCGTGATGAGCGACGCCGACCTGCGCGCCCAAATGAGCCATCGGGGACGGGCGCGCGTGATGGAGAAATTCACGATGGCCGGGGTGGCGCAGCGGACCGTGGAGGTCTATGAGCAGATGATGCGACATTGACGATTTTGGCGCGCCGAGTAAAATGTGCGCTATGTCCACCATCGGGCTAAACGCTCAACTGCTCAACCTCGCCGGCTCCTACCGAAGCGCGGGCATTCATCGCTATATCTACCACCTGCTGACCGAACTGCCCGGCGCCGCGCCGCACCATCGCTACGTGGCGTTTCTCAACGAACGGCAGATGGTTTCAGCGCATCCCACCCTGCAGACCCGCTACACCCGTTGGCCGGCGCGGCGGCCGTTGGGGCGCATCATCTGGGAGCAGACGGCGTTGCCCCTCGCCACGTTCACCGAGCGGCTTTCCTTGCTGCATGCGTTGGCCTTCGTGCGCCCCGTCATTGCCGCCTGTCCGGTGGTTATCACCATCTACGATTTGAGCTTTGAGCGAATGCCGGAGCGTTTTCCGCTGTTCCAGCGGCTCTACCTGCGCTCGCTGACACGCTACTCGGCGCGCCGCGCGGCCCGGCTGATCACCATTTCCGAGAGCACCAAAAATGATGTGGTTCAGTTCTGTGGGGTGCCGCCAGACAAGGTCGTTGTGACGTATTGCGGGGTGGACGAGCCGTACAGGCCGCTCAGCACCGGTGAGGTTGAGCGCTTCCGCGCCGAGAAGGGCCTGCCCGCGCACTTTATCCTCTATCTCGGCACATTAGAGCCGCGCAAGAACGTAGCCAATCTCGTGCGCGCCTATGCCGCGCTGCCGCGCAACGGCCCGGAAAGGCCGAAGTTGGTGATTGCCGGCGGCAAAGGCTGGGGCTACGACGACGTGTTCGCCGCCGTCGAGCAGACCGGCGTGCAGAGCGACGTCATCTGGGCGGGCTATGTGCCGCAGAGCGAATTGCCACTATGGTACAATAGCGCTGATTTGTTTGTCTTTCCATCGTGGTTCGAGGGGTTCGGCTTGCCGGTGCTTGAAGCGATGGCCTGCGGCGTTCCCGCCATCACGTCCAACGTTTCCTCACTGCCCGAAGTAGCCGGCGATGCCGCGCTGACCGTGCCCCCGGCAGACACGCGCGCACTGAGCGAGGCTATGGAGCGCGCGCTGTATGACCTGCCCTTGAGGGCGCAGATGCGCGAGCGCGGCCTGCGGCAGGCGCAGTCCTTCAGTTGGAAGCGCACCGCCCGGCAGACAGCCGATGTTTACCAGCAAGTCTTGGGAGATTAGGGTGGCGTCATAGGTTTTATGGAGCCTCTGCGGCGGTATCAAGCGTTTGTGCTGGCGCTGGGCGATGCGGTGCTCATCAACATCGCCATCGCTGCCGCATACTGGGCGCGCTACGAGGGCGAGTGGTTCGCGCCGCTCGTTGTGGTGTTCTTTCTCTATCGCCCCTTCTTTTACTCGCGCCTGATGTTTGCCTTTGCGGGCGTGTTCATCGTCATCGTGCTGGCGCTGTTTCGCCTGCTGATCGGCCTCGCGCTGGGCCGCTTGCGGCGGCGCGGCATTGGCGTGGATCGCCTGCTGATCGTCGGCGCAGGCGAGTGGGGGCAGGCGCTGATGCGCACGATTGTCGCGCGCCCGGAACTCGGCTACCGTGTGATCGGCTTCCTCGACGACGATCCGGTGCGCCAAGCGGCCAGCATCGGACGGTTCCCTGCGCTGGGAGCGACCAGCCGTCTGCATGAGGTTCTGGACGAGGATAAACCCGACGAGGTGATCATTGCCCTGCCGGGCGATCAGCACGAGCGGGTGCTGGCCATGGTTGACGAATGCGAACAGCATCACGCGCGGGTCAAGATCATCCCCGACCTGTTTGCGATGACGCTAAGCCGCGTGGCGCTCGACGAATTGAACGGCATTCCGCTGATTGGGGTGCAGGAGGTCACGATCAGCGGCTGGAACTACGCCGTCAAGCGCGCGTTGGATATGGTGCTGGGTCTGGTCGCGATGGTGGTCGCGCTGCCCATCTTCGTGCTGGCCGCCATCGCCATCCGGCTCGACTCGCCCGGCCCGGTCTTGCTGAAGCAAGTGCGGGTGGGGCGCGGCGGTAAACCGTTTCTCTGTTATAAGTTTCGCTCGATGGTCGAGCGCGCCGACGATGACCAAGACAAGCTGGCCGAGTTCAATGAGGCGACCGGGCCGCTGTTCAAGATCAAGAACGACCCGCGCCGGACGCGCGTCGGGCGTTTTCTGCGGCGCATATCGCTCGACGAACTGCCGCAGATCATCAACGTCCTGCGCGGGGAGATGAGCCTCGTCGGCCCGCGCCCGCCGTTGCCGCATGAGGTGGAGCGGTACGAGGAGTGGCACAAGAAGCGGCTGGAGGTTTCGCCGGGTATGAGCGGTTTGTGGCAAGTGAGCGGCCGCTCGCTGTTGACCTTTGACGAGATGGTGATGCTCGACCTGTATTACATCGAGAACTGGTCGCTTGCGCTGGACGTCAAGATCATGCTGCGCACGGTGCCCAGCGTGCTGCTGGCGCATGGGGCGTATTAGCGTGAACGCGTTATGGGTTTCGCGTCAACGTGTGATTGGAGAATGAGATGCGCCACTTATTGACCCTGGCCGACCTATCGAGCGAGGAGATTGGCGGCCTGCTGGCATTGGCCGAGAAACTGAAGCGGCAACATCGGCGCGGCGGCAACCGGCCATTGCTCGCCGGACAGGTACTGGCGATGCTGTTTCAAAAGCCGTCGCTCCGCACCCGCGTCTCATTCGAGGTGGGCATGGAGCATCTCGGCGGACACGGCCTCTATCTCGCTCCGGCCGAGGTTGGGCTTGGTGTTCGCGAATCGGCGGCGGACGTGGCGCGCGTGTTGAGCCGCTACGCGCAGGGGATTATGGCCCGCGTATTCAAGCACAGCGACCTTGAAATCATGGCGGCCCACGCAAGTGTGCCGATCATCAACGGACTTTCGGACTACGACCACCCGTGTCAGGTCATGGCTGATCTGCTCACGCTGCGCGAGCATTTGGGCATTGACTTTCGACGCCAGCAACTTGTATTCATTGGCGACGGCTACAATATGGCGAACGGCCTGCTGTTCGGCGCCAGCAAAATCGGGCTGAACATCGTCGTCGCAACCCCCGATGCGTACAAACCGTCCAGTGAAGTGATGGCAAGGACGATGGAGTACGCCGAGGAGAGCGGCGCGAGGGTGCGCTGGACGACCGACCCGCACGAGGCGCTGCATGAGGCCGACGTGGTTTATACCGACGTGTGGACCAGCATGGGACAGGAAGCCGAGAACGAAGTGCGGCGGCGCGCGTTCCGCGACTACCAACTGAATGCCGCGCTGATGAAGTCCGCGCCAACCCGCGTGCTGATCATGCATTGCCTGCCGGCGCACCGCGGTGAGGAGATCACCGATGAGGTCGCCGATGCGCCCAACTCCATCGTCTTCGATCAGGCTGAGAATCGTCTGCACGCGCAGAAGGCGATCCTGGCGTGGCTGATGGGCGGGGTGAAATTGCCGGGCGTGCCGCAAAGCCGCGTGACGGGTTCCGCATGAACAATGCGCCTACCGCCGTCGTCGCCATTGGCGGCAACAGCCTGATCAGCGACCCACGACATCAGACGGTGCCCGATCAATTCGCCGCCACGCGCGAGACCGCCAAACACCTCGCCGAGATGGTCGAAGCCGGCTGGAACATCGTCATCACACATGGCAATGGCCCGCAGGTGGGGTTCATCCTTCTGCGCTCCGACCTCGCCGCGGCCGTGTTGCACCCGGTGCCGCTTGATTCGTGCGGCGCTGATACGCAGGGCGCGATCGGTTACATGATACAGCAGTGTATGCAGAATGAGTTTCGCCAACGAGTCATTCCGCGGCAGGCGGTCACTGTCGTGACGCAGGTGCTGGTTGATCGAAATGATCCCGCCTTCGCAAGGCCAAGCAAGCCGATCGGCTCGTTCTACGACGAGGCCACTGCGCGCGGGCACATGCAAACGCGCGGCTGGACGATGGTGGAAGACGCCGGGCGCGGCTGGCGGCGTGTGGTGCCGTCGCCGCTGCCGCAAGAGATCATCGAGGTGGATGTGATCCGGCCATTGATTCGAGACGGGCACGTCGTTATCGCCGTCGGCGGCGGCGGTATCCCGGTGGTGCGGGACGAGAGCGGCCAGCTGCGCGGTGTCGAGGCGGTCATTGACAAGGATTATGCGTCGTCCCTGCTGGCGACCTCAATCAAAGCCGACCTGCTGTTGATCTCGACGGCCGTCGAGCAGGTGGCTATCCATTACAAGAAGCCCGACCAGAAGTCGCTGGCGCGCCTGTCGCTGGGCGAGGCGAAGCAATATCTCGCCGAAGGTCACTTCCCATCGGGCAGTATGGGGCCGAAGATTCAGGCGGCCATCGCGTTTGTCGAGAGCGGCGGCCCGGAAGCCTTGATTACCAACCCGCAGAACATCACCCGCGCGCTGCGCGGCGAAACCGGCACGCGCATCGTGGCGTGAACAGCGGTTGAGCGGCGCTGATTGAGCCTCGATGAGCACCCCTTTGCGCGTTGCCCTTGTGCACGACTGGCTGAATCAGGTTGGCGGCGCTGAAAACGTCCTCGAAGAGCTGCACCAACTGTTTCCAGACGCGCCGATCTTTACCTCGATGTACCGGCCGGAGGCGATGCCAGAGGCGTATCGCCGTTGGGACATCCGCACCTCGTGGCTGGACCGAATCCGCTGGAGCAAGACGCACCACCAGTGGTTCCTGCTGGCTTATCCGTTTGCCTTCCGCTCGCTTGATCTCTCGGCGTATGACGTCGTGATCAGCAACAAGAGCGCGTTTTGCATCAATGTGCGGGTGCGGGACGACGCGCGGCATTTGTGCTACTGCCTGACGCCGACGCGCTTTGTGTGGAACTTTGCAAGCTATGTGCGCGGCGAAGAGGCGGGTGGGCTTGCGCGCCGCACGGTGCCGCCGTTCTTACCGTATTTGCGGTCAGTTGAGTATCACGCGGCCCAGCGCGTCGCGGCGTTCGCGGCCATCTCCAAAGCCGTTCAACAGCGCGTTGAACGGTATTACCGCCGCCCGTCAAACCTGATTTATCCCCCGGTGGATGTCGAGCGATTCGCTCCGAGCCGCGAACCCGTCGAGGACTTCTTCCTGGTTGTCTCCCGCTTGATTCCGTACAAGCGGATTGATATCGTGGTGGAAGCCTTCAATCGGCTCGGCTGGCGACTGATCGTGATTGGCGACGGGCGCGAGCGGGCGAAACTGGAGGCGATGGCCGGGCAAAATATTCGCTTTCTGGGACGGTTGGACAACGCGCAAACCGACGAGTACCGCCGCCACTGCCGGGCGTTCATCTTCCCCGGCGAGGACGATTTCGGCATCGCGCCGGTGGAGGCGATGGCGGCGGGCCGCCCTGTGATCGCCTATGCGGCTGGCGGCGCGCTTGATACGGTCGTCGAGGGCGTAACCGGTACCTTCTTTCACGCGCCGACCGCCGACGCACTCGTAGAAGCCATGGGCCGTTTCCAACGGATGGATTTTGACCCATCGCTCATTCAATCCCATGCCAGCGCTTTCAGCCGCGCCACCTTTCGCGCGCGGCTTGGGGAGTTCGTCAGGACGAACTCTGGCTTCACCGCGGCTTGACGACTCAACCGGCGTTAGCCATCGTCCCGTTGGCAGACGCGATGGCTGTTGCAAAGTCCGATGAAGGTCGGGGCGGGTCTTGTGCCCGCCCTGGTGCGGGCAGGGGAAAGCGGGCAGGGACAAGCCCTGCCCCTACATTGCTCAGCCAGCGATGCCATCTATCCGTTGGCAGACGCCACGGCTGTTGCAAAGTCCGATGAAGGTCGGGGCGGGTCTTGTACCTGCCCTGATGCGGGCAGGGGAAAGCGGGCAGGGACAAGCCCTGCTCCTACATTGCTCAGCCAGCGATGCCATCTATCCGTTGGCAGACGCCACGGCTGTTGCAAAGTCCGACGAAGGTAGGGGCGGGTCTTGTGCCCGCCCTGGTGCGGGCAGGGGAAAGCGGGCAGGGACAAGCCCTGCCCCTACATTGCACCAGCCGTAGGCAGACGCAAGGCGAGCCTTATTGCGCGCCATCTTGTGGTATCATAGAGGCGCACGGGCGCGGCAAACTTGTGCCGATTGTCGAATCATCAACCGATGCAGTCGCGCCCCATCTCTGCCTTATGTGGAACCGATACCTACAGCCAACCTCTCTCGCGGAGGCCCTGCAAGCGCTCGCCGAGTATCGTGATAGCGCTCGCGTGATTAACGGTGGGACCGATCTCATTATTGAGATCGAGCGCAAATTGCGCGCGCCTTCTGTCGTAGTTGATATCAGCCGTATCCCCGGGCTGGATGCGATTCGAGTTGAGGGCGGCGTCGTGAGCATCGGCGCCGGAGTCACGCACAATCAAATAGTCAATCATCCTCTGTTGCGGGAGCGGGCTTTTGCACTGGCGCGAGCTTGCTGGGAGGTCGGCGCGCCGCAGATTCGCAATCGCGGCACCGTGGCGGGTAATCTGGTCACGGCGTCGCCCGCTAACGATACGATCACGCCCCTGTGGGCGCTGGACGCGACGGTCACGCTCACCAGCGCGCGGGGCCAGCGCCACCTGACCTTTCCAGAGTTTTACAAGGGGGTTCGCAAGACCGCGCTCGCGCCCGACGAAATCCTGACGGAGATTGCGTTTGACCTGCCCCCTGCTGGCGCGCTCGGCACTTTTTTGAAGCTAGGCTTGCGGCGAGCGCAGGCGATCTCGGTGGTCAATGTGGCCGTGGTGCTGAACGTGGCCGCCGATGCAAGGATTGTGGATGCGCGGATTGCGCTCGGCTCAATCGCCCCGACGATTGTGCGCGCCACCCAAGCGGAGCAGTCTCTGGTAGGACACGCGCTGGACGATGCCGCCATTGACGAAGCCGCGCGTCTATCGTCTGAGGCGGCCAAGCCGATTGACGACGTGCGCGGCACGGCGGAATACCGCAGAGCGATGGTGCAGGCGCTGGTCGCGCGCGGGCTGCGCCAGTTGCGCGGCGGCACGGAACAAGACGATTTTCCGGCGCGCCCAGTCATGCTCTGGGGCGGCACAGATGGACATTTTCCCCCGTTGCGAATCGCCAGTCACCCGTCGTCAATCGAGACGACGGTCAACGGGCGACGCTATACGGTCAATGGCGGGCATGACAAGACGCTGCTCCGATTTCTACGTGAAGACCTGCATCTGACCGGCACGAAAGAGGGATGTGCCGAAGGCGAGTGTGGCTCGTGCACGGTCATCCTCGACGGGATTGCCGTGATGAGCTGCCTGGTGCCTGCGCCCCGCGCGGACGGCGCGGCGATTACCACCATTGAAGGACTCGCGAAGAACGGCGCGCTCCATCCGTTACAGCGGGCGTTTATTGATGAGGGCGGTGTGCAGTGTGGCTACTGCACGCCGGGCTTCATCATGAGCGGCGCGAGTCTGCTGGACGAGAAGTCGTCGCCGACGCAGGCCGACATGCAGCAAGCCATCACGGGCAACCTGTGCCGCTGTACCGGCTATGTCAAGATACTGAAAGCGATGGAGACTGCCGCGCGACTGCAAGGTCAACCGCACGATAGCGGCGCTGAATCCAATGGCTAGAGAAAAGCTGCTTGGCCCGCTCGGCGAATCCCACGCGCGCGTTGATGCGCCGGATAAGGTCACAGGCGCGACCCGCTATCCGGGCGACATCGCCCTGCCCGGCCAGCTGTGGATGAAGACGCTCTATGCGCACCGCGCGCACGCGCGCATCAAGCGGCTGGACGTGGCGCGCGCCGAACAGACGGAGGGCGTCGTCAAAGTCTTTACCGCGCGCGATGTGCCGATCAACGAGTTCGGCCTGATCGCCTTTGACGCGCCGGTACTGGCGGGTGATGTCGTGCGCTGGATTGGCGAGAAGGTTGCGCTCGTGGTGGCAGAGACAGAACAGCAAGCCCGGCAGGCGCTCGACCTGATCGAGGTCGAATACGAAGACTTGCCCGCGCTGACCGATCCGCGGGAGGCGATGAAGGTGGGTGCGCCAGTTATCCACCCGCACTATGCCAACAACGTCCTCAAGCATGTGCCGATTCGGAAGGGCGACGTGGAGCGCGGGTTTGCCGAGTCGGATGTGATCGTGGAGGGCGCATACTATACGCCGATGCAGGAGCACGCCTACCTGCAGCCGGAAGCCGGGCTTGCTTACCTCGACGAGGAAGGGCGCGTTACCGTGCAGGTGGCGGGGCAGTGGACACACGAGGATCAGCACCAGATTGCTCATGCGTTGGGCCTGCCCGATGAGCGCGTGCGGGTTATTTATCCGGCGATTGGCGGAGCGTTTGGCGGGCGGGAGGATATGAGCGTTCAGATCATCCTCGCGCTCGCGGTGTGGCGGCTTGACCAGATGGGCATCCATCGTCCGGTGAAGACCATCTGGTCGCGCGAAGAGTCCATTTTGGGGCATCACAAGCGCCACCAGATGTGGATACGGGCAAAATGGGGCGCCAAGCGTGACGGTCGCCTGCTCGCCGCAGAGGTTGAGGTTATCGCCGATGCCGGGCCGTATGCGTATACCTCCACCAAAGTGCTGGGAAACGCGGCGGTGACGTGTACCGGCCCATACTTCTGGCCGCACGCGCGGGTGGATGCGTATGCCGTCGTGACCAACAACATTCCGGCAGGCGCGTTCCGCGGCTTTGGCGCGCCTCAGGGACACTTCGCCGCCGAGCAGCAAATGAACAAATTGGCCAAGCGGCTCGGAATGGACCCCGTTGAACTGCGCCTGAAGAACGTGTTGCGTGAGGGCGCCTTGACCACGACACAGACGCCACTGCCGGGCGGGGTCGTGGCTCTGCCGCAAGTGGTGCAGGTGTGCGCGCGGGCGGCGGGCTGGAAAGCGACGAGCACAGAGCGACATGTGGCCGATGAAAATCTACCCCAAGGCTCAACCTCTACCCGACAGCCACTTGCGACCGGGTACGGCTTCGCCTGTGCCTTCAAAAACATCGGCTTCTCGTTTGGTTTTCCAGAAGGGGCGTCCGCGGCGATTGAGCTGCACGGCGGCACGAGGGTCGAGAGGGCTGTGCTCAAGATAGCGGGCGCTGAAGTCGGGCAGGGCGGGCACACGGTCTTTATGCAGATGGCCGCCGAGGCGCTGGGGTTGCCGCTGGCGCAAATCGAACTTGTGGCGAGCGACACGGCCACTAGTGGCGACTTCGGCAGTGCCAGCGCGTCGCGCTCGACCTTCTTTGCCGGCAACGCCATACGCGGTACGGCGGCGGCGGCACTGCAAAAGTGGCGCGACGAAGAGCGCCCCGCTATCGCGATCTATCGCTATCAGCCGCCCGCAACCGAGAATTTCGATGCGGCGACCGGCCGGGCGCGACCGAACATCGCTTACGGCTATGTTGCGCAGGTCGTCGAGGTCGAGGTGGACACCGAAACGGGGCAGATTCGCCTCAAGCGCGTCTGGTGCGCCGACGATGTGGGCAAGGCGATCAATCCGCAGTTGATTGAAGGGCAGATCGAGGGCGGGGTGGTGCAGGCGCTCGGCTACGCCATCACCGAGAACTTTGTGACGCGCGACGGCCATGTACTCACGCCGTACTTCAGCAACTACCTCATCCCCGGCGTGTTGGACGTGCCGGAGCGCATCGAGTCGCTCATCCTTGAGTTTCCGGACAGCGAGGGACCGTGGGGCGCGCGCGGGATGGCCGAGATGCCGTTTATCCCGCTCGCGCCGGCCATCACCGCCGCGGTTCACGACGCCACCGGCGTCTGGTTTGACGAGCTGCCGCTGACGCCGTGGAAAGTGTGGGAGAGGTTACATGAGCGTTCATACACGCCCCACTCGTGAGAGGCCAGTGTTGCCCCAACGGGTAACGCGCAGGCAGATTAGAGCAACAGTGAAGCGCATTGCTAGCGAGTTCGCGCCGAAGCGCATCATCCTGTTTGGCTCGTACGCCTATGGCCGCCCACGACCCGATAGCGATGTGGATTTGCTCATTGTTATGGAGTTGCCGATTCCGGCGCGCGAGCAGAGGCGCTTAATTTCGCGCGCCCTCTCGCCACACCCATTTGGACTGGATTTGCTGGTCAAAACTCCTACCGAACTGGCTGAGCGCATCGCATCAGGCGACTGGTTTTTGCGGGAGATCGTGCAGCGCGGAAAAGTCATGTATGAACAAGCTGACGCGTGAGTGGATTGATAAAGCAGAGGATGACTGGCAGGTGGCGAAGCGCGAGAGCAGGGTAACGCGTAGGCCGTCCTATAACGCTGTCTGCTTTCATGCCCAGCAGTGTGCGGAGAAATATTTGAAAGCGTATTTACAAGAAAGTGGCGTCGGCTTTCCGCACACACACAATCTCTCGGCACTGCTGGGTTTATGCAAGACGCTAGATCCGTTGTTCGTTGCTACGCAAACTGATTTGGAAGCATTGAACGACTATAGCGTGGATGTGCGCTACCCGGGCGCTGGCGCGGATTCGCGAGAAGCGCGTGCGGCAATTCGCGCTGGACAGCGAGTGCGCAAGTTTGTACGGACCAAGCTGAGCTTGTGATAAAGGCGAGGACAATTGTTGACTGACTTTGCGACTCTTGAGCCGCTGATTCTCCAAACCGATTCCAAAATCTTGCTGCTGGTGATGGATGGGCTGGGCGGGCTGCCGCGTGACGCAGGCGGTTTGACCGAGTTGGAGACGGCGCGCACGCCGAACATGGACGCGCTGGCGGCGGGAGGGCAGTTGGGGTTGAGTCTGCCGATTGCCCCCGGCGTCACACCCGGCAGTGGGCCGGCGCACCTGTCGCTGTTCGGCTACGACCCGCTGAAGTACGTGATTGGGCGCGGGGCGCTGGAGGCGCTCGGCATCGGCTTCCCGCTAGGCGATCAGGATGTGGCGGCGCGGGGCAACTTCTGCACGGTAGACGCGCAGGGCAATGTCACCGACCGGCGCGCGGGGCGCATCAGGGACGAAGAAGGCAAGCGGCTCTGCCAGATTCTATCGCAGATCAGGTTGCCGGGTGTCGAGGTGTTTGTCGAGCCGGTCAAGGAGCATCGCTGGGCGTTGATCCTGCGCGGCGAAGGGCTGTCGTGCGAGTTGAGCGAGACCGACCCCGGCGTGCTGGGCCGCCCGCCGCTGGCGGTACGCGCGCACACGCAAGCGGCGCAACAAACCGCCGACCTCGTGAACGAGTTTATCGCGCAGGCGCGGCGGTTGCTGGCCAACGAGCATCCGGCCAACATGGTGCTGCTGCGCGGCTTCGCCAAGCATCCCGGTTTCCCGACGTTCGATCGGGTTTATGGGTTGAGGGCGGGCGCGGTGGCGGTCTATCCGATGTATCGCGGGCTGGCCTCGCTGTTGGGGATGCAGGTGCTGGATACGGGGCCGACGATTGAGGACGAGTTTCGCACGGTCGCACGGCACTGGAACGACTTCAACTTCCTCTACGTGCACGTCAAAAAGACCGACACGATGGGCGAGGACGGCAACTTCGACGGCAAGGTGCACGTGATTGAAGAGGTAGATGCCTGCCTGCCGGTGTTGACCGCGCTGAAGCCGGATGTGATCGTCATCACGGGCGACCACTCCACGCCGGCGGCGTTCAAGTCGCACTCGTGGCATCCGGTACCGACCTTGCTGGCCTCGCGTTGGTGCCGGGGCGAGCCGGGCGCTAAGTTTGGCGAGCGGGCGTGCGCGGCGGGGGTGTGGGGCGCGTTTCACGCGACGAGCATCATGAGCGAGGCGCTGGGGCACGCGGGGAAGCTGGCGCGGTATGGGGCGTAAAGAACAGCTATGCCGGTAATCAGTCGCTTCTATGGAATCGTGATCGCGATATACTATAAGGAACATGCGCCGCCCCACTTTCATGCCAAGTACGGAGGGCAAGTGGGCGTAGTTACGATTGCCGACCTGCAACTGACCGAAGGGCGTTTGCCCAAGCGCGTCACAACGCTCGTATTGGATTGGGCCTTGGAGCATCGCAACGAGTTGATGGATAACTGGGAGCTGGCGAGAGCCGGTCGGTCATTACAGGAAATTGAGCCATTGACATAGGAGGGCGAACATGCACTTCGTTAAAGATGCGACCTATCTTGAACGCTACAAACTCGCCGTGACATTCGAGGATGGACAGCGGAGAGTAGTGGACCTTGAGCGGCACTTGGAGGGAGAGATCTTCGAACCATTAAGGGACATTGATTACTTCCAAAGCTTCCGAGTTGATCCCGATTTGGACACTATCGCTTGGGACAATGGTGCCGATATATCGCCCAATTTCCTCTATGACATCGGCGTCTCTTCAACTGATCAGAGTGCACTGTTTACGAAGAGCAAGAGCGGAGTAAAACTCTTCACCGATTTTCGCCAGCGCCTCATTATAGACCGTTACGATCCAATTCTGGTTAAAATGCGCCAGCCTAAATTGGATCGCCTGCACAGCGAGAACAGCGAAGATGTTTTTACCTGGAACGTTTTTCGATCACTGCGCCAAATTGATCCGAACGTCTGGTTTCCACGCTTGTTTGAGCAATGCTTCGGTTATCAGTTTCAAGTACCCGTTCAGGAATTCGCCATGGAGCTCTGGCCGTCGCTCTCGCCCCCGAAGACACTTCCTTGGATCGAGGGGAAGTCAGAAATAGACGTTCGAATAGAAACTGAAAGTTTCGTCTGGTTCATCGAAGCCAAGCTAAAGAGTGATGTTAGTCCCAAAGTTACACACAATCGAAATCGTGATCAGATTCTACGCAACCTTGATGTAGGCTCGTGTTACGCTAAACCTCGGGATTTCTATTTTGCGCTGCTGATATTGGATAGGACCTATACACCTCACGGACTAGCTCTTCTAGAAGATTACGCGAAACATCCAGATAAGGTGCTTAACGGGTTACCGCATCGTTCGAATCAATTGGCAAACATTAAAGGCATCGGTCAATTCACATGGTTTGATATAGCTGCAATTCTTGCCAAGTCAGCGGTGAATCCTGACGAGCAACACTTCGCCACCAATCTGCTCAACTGGCTTAAGCAGAATGGTGTCACATGGTAGATCTCTCCAAGCTTCTCGCGGTCTCGCGCGGCGACGAATCGGCTGACCTGTTGTTGAAGAATGCGAAGTTGATCAACGTGCGCTCGGCGGAGATTTACGAAACCGATGTGGCGATTTACGACGACCGCATCGCGGCTATCGGCGCGGGCTACCAGTCGAAAGAGACGGTAGACCTAAAGGGATTGTACCTCGCGCCGGGGTTTATCGAGGGGCACATCCACATCGAGTCCTCGATGATGCGGCCCAGCGAGTTCGCGCGCGCGGTGGTGCCGCACGGCACGACGGCGGTGGTGGCTGACCCGCACGAGATCGCCAACGTGCTGGGGCTGGACGGCATCCGCTACATTCTCGAATCGGCCAAGGATGGCCCGCTGTCTATCTTTGTGATGCTGTCGTCGTGCGTGCCCGCAACGCATATGGAGACGGGCGGCGCGCATCTGACGGCTGAGGATTTACAGCCGTACCTCAATCATCCATGGGTGCGCGGTATCGCCGAATTGATGAACTACCCCGGCGTGGTGCACGGCGACCCCGATATGCTGGCGAAAATCGAGATTGGTAAGGAGAAGCGGCTCGACGGCCACGCGCCGCGCTTGAGCGGGCATGGGCTGAATGCCTACGTCGCGGCGGGCGTCGGCTCTGACCACGAGAGCACCACGCTGGAAGAGGCGCACGAAAAGTTGCGGCTCGGCCAGTATGTGATGATCCGCGAGGGCACGACGGCCAAGAACATGAAGGCGCTGTTGCCGCTGGTCAACCGGGAGAACTCGCGGCGGTTCATGTTTGTGAGCGACGACCGCCACCCGGACTATTTGACCGAGCACGGGCACATGGATCACTCCATCCGCATGGCCGTGAGCATGGGACTCGACCCGCTGACCGCGATCCAGATGTGTACATGCAATACCGCCGAGTGGTTCAACCTGCGCGGCATCGGCGCGGTCACGCCGGGGCATTATGCCGATCTGGTGGTCTTCTCCGACCTGAAGCAGATTGATGTGCGGATGGTCTATCGCGGCGGGCGGCTGGTGGCGCGCGATGGGCAACTGGTCGAAGGGGTCAAGACCGGGCGCGTGATCAACGTGCGCAGTGCGATGAACGTGGCGTGGGATAAGGTGGATTTCAAGGTGCGGGCGCTGGGCCGTCACATGCGCGTCATCAATGTCGTGCCGAACCAGTTGGTCACGACGCAATCGGTTGAGGAGGTCAAACGGGTCGGCGAGTACGCCGTCTCGGACGTGGCGCGCGACATTTTGAAGATGGCCGTGATTGAGCGCCACATGGCCTCGGGCTCCATGGGGATTGGCTTTGTGCGGGGCTTCGGCTTGAAGGGCGGCGCGCTGGCGTCGTCGGTGGGGCACGATTCGCACAACATCATTGTCATCGGCACGAACGACAACGATATGGCGGTGGCGGCGCGAGCGACTGGCCGGCTCGGCGGCGGATTCGTCGCCGTGAGCGATGGCGAGGTGATGGCGCAGGTGCCGCTGCCCATCGCGGGCCTGATGAGCGACCAGCCGCTGGAGGTCGTGCGCAAACAGGTCGAGGACATCTTGCAGGTTAGCCACCAGTTGGGCGTGGAGCTGGATAATCCATTCATGGCGCTGTCGTTTCTGGCTCTGCCGGTCATCCCCAGCCTCAAATTGACCGACAAGGGACTGGTGGATGTCGAGCAGTTCACGCTGGTGCCGCTGTTCGTGGACTAAGGCCCGGGTTCCTTATGAAGTGGCGGGTCGCTCACTCGCCGGCTTTGGCGCTGGTTATAACCCTCACATGCGCCGGTTAGACTCCTACCCCGCTGGGGTGTGATGAGATGCCCCGGAGAGGTGATGACTTTTATCCCCCATCAGGGTATAATGGACGCAGGGTGATGTCTCGGCGGTCCATATCTGCTAGACCGACGACTTACCCGTACAGCCGAAAACGGAGGGCCTGATGCTGAAGGTGTGGGTTGCACGGATTAGCCGCGGCGATGATATTTTCGTTTTCTTGCTCGGTTATCGCTGGTTGAGCCTGCTTCCTGCCGCGCTCGCGCTGGCTCTCAACACGACCCCGTCCGCCGTCCTGTGGTTGGTGTTCGTCGCCGCGCTGGTGGATAATGTCCTGCTGACGGCGTTTTACCCGCGCATCAACCGCGCGGTGGTCGAGCAGCCCCGCTATTTCATCGTTGACCTGTTGATGGTCGCCGTCTTCCTCTCGCTGACCGGCGGCGCGTCTTCCCCGTATTATCTCTACGCGCTCTCGCCGTTGCTTGCCGCGGCGTTTTTCACGCAGATGCGCGGCGCTCTACGCGCGGCCGGCGCGCTGAGTCTTCTGTATGGGCTGGCGCTGGTTGTCGGCCAGGCCGGAGGCCGCGCGACGGCTGACCTGTTTGGTGTGTTGACGCAGGTCGTGAGCTTCTTCTTGATCGCGCTGGTTTTCGGCTATCCCTCCATTCTCCTGCACCGCATCCGCGACGCCTCTGCCGAGTTAGCGCGCACGCATGACGAGTTGCTCCGGAAGAACATTAGTTTGGAACGCAGTAACCGGGAGCTGGAATCCATCCACGGGCTGGCGCTGGCGATGCAATCGTCATCTATTGATGTCTACGACGTGCAGGAGAAAATCCTGACGACGATCACGGGCGAGTTGCAATTCGAGCGGGCGATGCTGGCGTTGGTCGAGCCGGACAGTGACGTGCTGATTGGCTGGCTGACGCACCGGCGGCGCAGTTGGGACGAAGCGCCGGACGGGTTATTTCACGCCACGGAGATCGGTCTGCGGCCCGAAAGCGGGCTGGTTGCACAGGCGGTGTTGAGCGGCGAGGCGCGATACGTCAGCGACGGCGCGCCGCCAACCGCCGACGAGCCGCTGAACCAGCGGCTCAACCTCGCGCCGTATGTGGTGCTTCCGCTCGTTATGCGCGACCACCCGGTGGGCGTCCTGCTGGTGGATAACCCCGACAGCCGCACGCCAATCCCTGCGGATAGCCTGCGCTCGCTGGTTTCGATTGCGAATCAAGCGGCCATCGCCCTCGGCTCGACGCGCCTGTGCGTTGAACGCGCCCACCGGCTGGCGGTTGAGGAGGAACGCAACCGCATCGCGATGGAGATTCACGACACGGCTTCACAATCGCTATTTGGAATGGTATACGCGCTCGATGCTTGCGTGAAGCTGCTGCCGGAGAAGCCGGATGAGGTGCGCGCTCGCCTGGCAGACACGCGCGCGATTGCTCAACGCACGATGTACGACCTGCGCCGCTCGGTTTACGACATTTGGTCGGGCGGGTTAGGCCCAGCGGAATTCGAGGCTGAACTGCGCGCCCATCTCCGGCGAGTGGACGCGCCCGCGAGTTTAGCGGTGAACATTGACGTGTGCGGTGAGCTGGCGGCGATGAGCGAACCGGCGCGCAAGCACTTGCTGCGTATCGCCGAAGAGGCGCTGTCCAACGTGGCCAAGCACTCGCGCGCAACCGAAGCGGCGGTGCGCGTCGCGATGCGCGGCCACGAGGCGCGGCTGACCGTCGAGGATAACGGCATCGGCTTCGACGTTCAGCAGAGCAGGGAAGCCGGCTTTGGGTTGAAGAGCGTGCGCGAGCGGGCGCGCTCGCTCGGCGCGGCGGTCTGCCTCGACAGCGCGCCCGGCGGCGGCACGCGGCTAGAAGTTGTGGTCAAGGACTGCGTGGCGGTCGCGCGGCGAGGGGCTGATGCGTATCCTGCTCGTGGATGACCACGCGGTGGTACGACGCGGCCTGGAGATGGTCTTGCGACTAGAGACCGATTTTGACGTGGTGGGTGACGCGGCTAACGGCGAAGAGGCGGTTGCGCAGGCGAAGCGCCTACGCCCCGACCTGATACTGATGGACCTGAAGATGCCGCGCCTCGACGGGGCCAGCGCAACGCGCGAGATCAAGAGAATCCTGCCGGACACGCGCGTTTTGATGCTGACAGGCGTTGACGCGGCCAACGAGATTATGGACGCGCTGGAGGCGGGCGCCGACGGCTACGTACTGAAAGAAGTCAGTCCCGATGAATTGATTCACGCCATCCGAGTCATCGGCACGGGCGAGGCGTATCTGGAGCCGGTGGTCACACGGCAACTCTTGAGCCGGATGCGCGCCGGCGCCCATAAGCATGAATTATCCACGCCCAAGGGCGAGCAACTGACGCCTCGTGAGCGCGAGGTCTTGCAGTTGATGGTGACCAGCGCGACGCATAAACAGATGGCGGAGAGGCTCAGCGTCAGCGAGGAAACGGTGCGGAGCCACACCAAGAATGTGCTGGCGAAACTTCACCAGCCAAACCGCACCCAGGCGGTGCTGTATGCCCTGCGCGAGGGCTTGGTGGAGCTAGGCTAAGTCATGCCGCGACCTCCCCCTGCGGGGTGGGACAAAAAATCACCCTGATAGGTGTTTGCCCCGCGCCCGGTTACCCGTATAATAGAGGCGCTGATCGTGGCAGGCGAAACTCGGCGCTTGACAGCGGCCAACCTCTAACGTATCTCTCTGAGAAAGGATTCGACCTATGTCGGACAGTGTGTTGCGCGAGGATAAAGTGCTCGATTGTTCGGGTATGTTGTG
>JACQEC010000151.1 GCA_016200765.1 Chloroflexota bacterium
CCCTGCGGACGGCGCGCGCCCTTCAAACAACTTCTCCGTGCCCTTGTGCGTGAAGTAGAGGCGAATCTTCAGGTCAATGACCGTCTCGCCGACCACGCTGAAGCGGAAGTGCCCCGGCTCGATGATGCCCGCGTGCACCGGGCCGACGGGAATCTCGTAGACGCCTTCGCCGCCGACCGGCAGAAAGGGGAACGGCGTGCCATCGTCTTCAAACTGTTCGGGCGGCGCCGCGTCCTTGCGCAAGGGGAAATAATCGGCGGGCCAGAAACCGTGCCGCACGAGCGGGCGCAGGTCGGGATGGCCGACGGGTTCGATGCCAAACAGATCGCGTATTTCGCGTTCAAAGCGCGAGGCGGGATAGTAGAAGGTTGCCAGCGAGGCCACGCTCAAGTTCTCCGAAGGCACTTCTTGGGTTGTGTGCAAGAACCAGTTTTCACGCCCGTTGGCAAAAAGGTAGTGAACCTCGAACAGGTCCCTATCCGCGCGGCGGTCGTTGGCGACCATCAGCATCAATTCGGCGCCAAAGTTGGCGCGCAACCATTCCGCCAGATCGCCCGCCGCGCCGGGCGCAAGCTGGCCGTGGAGTTGATTGCCATGCCGCGTGCGGACGTTCAGCACTCGTTGCTCGAAATCTTTCGCGAGCGCGGCGGGCAGACGGGAGAAGCCGGTCATGGGGCAATCATCCTCACAATTTGATTGAGCAGTGTGGCGAGGGGCGCGGGCAAAGTCAGGCCCAACACGACGAGCGCGACGATATTGACCGCGAGCAACGCGAACCGCCCGTCAGCGCCTTCGCCCACCGTCACGCCGACAGGCACCGCGCCATACAACATGTGGTTGAGATGGCGGATGAGCGCAATAAAAGCCACGGTTAATAGAATCAACACCGCGCCCATCAGCCACCATTGCCCCGCGGCGAAGCCCGCGCGGAACAGGGCGAACTCCGAGATGGAAAGGCCGAACGGCGGCAAACCGATAATGGCCAGCATCCCGCCCGCAAACAAAGCGCCTGTGCGGGGCATCGCTTTGAGCAGTCCTGAAACGCGCTCCAACTCTGTGCTGTGATAGCGATGCAGGACCTCGCCTGACAGGATGAACAGCATAGACTTGGCGGCGGTGTGGCTGACGAGATGCAACAGCGCGGCGAACACGCCCAGCGGTCCCAGTCCCAAGCCGATGCACATCAAGCCCGTATGCTCGATGCTGGAATAGGCTAACATCCGTTTGTAGTTGTGCTGGGCCACGAGGCTGAACGCCGCAATCGCCAGCGACAACAGGCCGAGCGCGAGGAGCAGTTGATTGGTGAAAATGGGACCCAGCGCGGCATCCACCACCACCTTCCAGCGCATGATGCTGTACAGGGCGACGGCGAGCAATACGCCCGACATCATCGCCGAGAGCGGCGACGGCGCTTCGGAGTGCGCGTCGGGCAGCCAGGTGTGCATCGGCGCGATGCCCGCCTTCGTGCCGTAGCCGATCAGGATGAACACGAAAGCCAGCCGCAGGACATCCGGGTTCAAGCGCGGCGCGGCGGTCAGCAATACCGGCCAGTTCAGCGCGTTCTCCGCGTGCCCCGATAGCGTGACGAAATCGAAGTAGCCCAAGATGGTGCCGATGAACGCCAGCGCGATGCCCACCGAGCAGATGAGAATGTATTTCCACGACGCCTCGACCGAGGCTTTGGTCAGCGTGAGCGGAATGACCATCGCGGAGAAAATCGTCGTGGCTTCGACGGCAATCCACATGATGCCGACGTTGTTGGCCGAGACGGTCAACAGCATGGCGAAGATGAACAGGTTGATGAAGAGGTGGTAGCGGCGCAGTTGTTCATCGTCGAGACCCCCGACTGGATCGGGGGCTGGCCCGCGACCCGGATCGGAGGCTGGCCCGCGACCTGGATCGGGGGCTGCCCGTCCAAGGCCGGGGCTGAAGAAGAGCGCGAGCGAGCCGACAAACGCGACGCAAACCATGAACAACGCCGAGAGACTGTCCGCGCGCAACAAGTCGGCGGGGCCGAAGACGGGCGTTGCGCCGCCGACTGTCTCTGCGGCCAGGGCCAGCGCCGCGCCCAGGGCGACGAGCGAGAGCGCCGCATTGCCCCATCCGACCAGCGCGCGATAGGGGCGCACGAGGTAGGCGAGCAAGGCGGCCAATAACCCCGGAAACAACAGAAACACAAAGCTCATGAGGTTCACCGATCCATCAGTGCTTGAGTTGATTCAGCTGGTCAACGTCAATCGTCTCAAAGGTGCCGTGAATGTGATAGACGAAGACCTGCATGACCAGAAAGCCCATCAGCACGTCGAGGAACACGCCAAGTTCGACGATGAGCGGGATGCCATAAGTAGCCAACACCGCCAGCAGGGCGATGCCATTCTCCAGCACCAGAAAGCCGACCACCTGCGTCAGCGCCTTCTTGCGCGTGATGAGCACGAACAGCCCGATCAGAATCAGGCCCATCGCCAATGGCAAGCCGCCGCGCGTGGGCAGGGTGCTCGCCAGCACCAGCGGGCGCGTGATGGCATACGCCAACAGCACGAGCAGTCCGGCGACGACCAGCGACGTGGCGACGTTCACATACGGCGCGCCTTCACGCTCCGCGCCGACTTCGCCGTGCAAGCGGTTAAGGTAGCGCGGGATGATGATGACCTTGAGCGCGAAGAACACAACGGCGACGAGATACAGTTCGGGGTTTTGCCCGAAGAAGCCAATCGCGGCCATCAACAACGCCAGCACCAGCGACTGTAGGCGGAACGCGCCGACGTGCGCATGGAGACTGCGCCGCCAAAGAAGCACCAGCCCCAACAACAGCACGAGGCTTGACCCCAGCGCCGCGATTTGCGAAAAGAGCGCGTTATCCATCAGGCTACCTCAACAAGAACGAAGAGGTGACGGCCAACAGCGCCAGCACAAACGACACGCCCAGCAGTTCGGGCACGCGGAAGAGGCGCAGTTTGGCGACGTGCGTTTCGATCAGCGCGATGGC
>JACQEC010000152.1 GCA_016200765.1 Chloroflexota bacterium
CCCGGATTGCCGAACTCTTCAGAGAAGTAGGGCAACATGGTAGCCAGCACGTCGGGATGGACGGGCGTGGTCGCCGCATGATCGAGATAGATGAGTCGTGGGTTCATGGCTATGAGCCTCCCGCCAATGGCTCGCGCGGCGACATGGCCGGTCTGGCGCCCATCAGCCACGGCGCCCACGCCAGCAGCAGCGCGGCAGACACTAACCCCAGCCAAGCGCCCAGCGCAAAGGTGGCTCCGGCGCCGACATTCGCCCACAGCCAACCGCCGAGCAGGTTGGCCGGAAGGGCGGCCAGCCCCGTTAGCCCGTTGAACCAGCCCAGCGCGGTGCCGCGTTGCTGCTGGGGCACAACATCCGTCACCAACGCCCGCGCCACACCCTCGGTTGCGGCGGCGTAGATGCCATAGAGCATAAACAGCGCGGCGCCATGCCACGGCCGGCTGGCCATCGCCCAACCGGCGTACACGAGGCCGAAGGCGGTGTAACCGGCAATCAGCACCGGCAGTCGGCCCCAGCGGTCGCTGAGCGCGCCGAGGGGCGTGGCCAGCAGTGCGTAGACGAGGTTGTAGCCAAAATAGACGAGTGGGACGGCTTCCAGCGAGTGCTCTAGCCCCTCCGTGCGCAAGAAGATGAAGGCGTCGGAGGAATTGCCCAGCGCGAAGACCGTGGCGATGGCAGTGAACAACCAGAACCGCGGCCCCAGACTTGCCAGTTCCTCGCGCCGCGAGCGCCGCCGCGCGCCTGTGGGTGTTGCCGCTGGCGCAACAGCCCGCTCAATGCGCCGCTCGTGCAGGAAGACTATCAGCACCAGTACGCTCAACAAGCCGGGCACTGCCGTCCAGATGAAGACCTGACGCAAATCGTTGTGCGTGAAGAGGAGAATGACCACCGTGAGCAGCGGCCCGATAGCCGCGCCCAGCGTGTCCATCGCGCGGTGAAAGCCGAACGCCTTGCCCCGATATTCAGGCGGCGACGAATCCGCCAGCAGGGCATCGCGCGGGCTGGTACGCACTCCTTTGCCTATGCGGTCAACCAGAATGAATCCCAACGCCGGCGGCCAGGTCGTGGCCAGAGCCAGCAGTGGCTTGGCGACGTTTGAGACGCCGTAGCCGAACAGGATGAGCGGCTTGCGCGAGCGCACGCGGTCGGATACCGTGCCGGAGACAATTTTCAGCAGGGAAGACGCGCTTTCGGCCAACCCCTCGATCAGTCCGGCCAACGCCAGGGGCGTGTTCAACACGCCGACGAGGAAGAGGATGCGCACCGGCACGATCATCTCACTGCTGATGTCCGTGAACAGGCTGACAGCGCCCAGCACAAAGACGTTGCGGGTCAACCCATCCCGCCAGCGCGGACGGTTTGGCGGCGAGGCGAGGGGTTTAGGGTTCATGATCTGTTCTCTCAGCGATTATACGCGCATCCGTTTCAGTGGGCAACTTGTTTGACAGGCTTCGGATGCGGTGGGTATAATCGTAATGTTACCTGCTTACCTTACGCAACAGCATCATGGCGAGCGATGACCGCGTAACATGGGTTATATAGAAGGAGTTCGCTAACCTCGGTTCATCTCGTGCTATCTCAACCAATGCTACCGGCTAACCCGTCAAATCGCTCTGCGCTCCACGCCGTATTTGCGGCGCTGACGTGGCCTTACCCGCTCGTCGTGGCGGCATTAGCCGCCGCCCTACAGCCCGTCGTGATTGCCTTACAGCCTCGCCCCGACCTTGCCTGGGCGGCGTGGGCCGTGGGGGGCGTCATCCTAACTGCGGGGTTATTTCTCAAGAAGGCTCTGCTAAAATGGATCGGCGCGCTCCTGCTGTGGGGCGCGACGATTGCCGATCTGGCGACACAGGTTGCGCCGTTCGCCACGCCGTTCGCGGCGGTCTGGGGCCTGCGCGGGTTGTGGCTGATGCTGGGGCTTTTGCTGTGGGCGCTCATCGCCCGGCCCACCCTCTGGCTGTTGCGCGCCGTGGGCGCCGTCGGCGCGGTGACGCTGGCCGGCCTCGTCGCGATGATCTACACCAGCCCGCCGGTAGAGCGCACCGCCATCTTCGATTGGCTGGCCTTGGATTCGCAAGGCACGCTCTATGCCGCTGAAGCCGATCGCGGGGTCATCTGGGTGCTGGATAGCAACGGCAACCGCAGTCAGTTGTGGCCCCGGCGCGCAGTAGTGGGACAACCCGGCCCCGGTTTCCAGCCCGCCGGGTTTGGCGTCGAGCTCAGTTCGCAGGCCATACTGCCTGCGCTCGGCGCCAGCCGATTGCCTGACACTAATTTCTTGTTCTGCGGCCTTGCGGTGGACACACAGGATCGGCTCTACGTGGTTGATCCCGATGTGCCGGAGGTGCGCCAGTTCACGCGCGATGGCCTCCTGCGCACCGCGTGGCCCCTGCCCAACTCCTACGATCCATCGCTGGGTTGCGCTGCGGCGGATGACCAGCGGGTGTATATCGCAGATCAGGCGGTTATATACGTGTTCAATCAAGACGGGCAGAAGTTGGCCGAGTGGAAGCAGGCCCAGCCGCCCAACGGTCTGGCGGTCGGCTTACCGAACCGCCTGCTCGTCTTGTACGAGCAGAGTATCGCGGCCTTGCAGGTTCCCGATGGTCGGCAGGTTGAGGAGTGGCCTTTGCCCGCCCACAGCGGCGGCCCGGCGACGCCATACCGCGCCATCGCGGCGCGCGCCAACGGGGAAGTGCTGTTGGCCGACCTCAATCGGAACGTGGTGCGCCGTTTCGGCGCGGATCATCGCGAGTTGACGCCGCTGGGCAAAGAGGGCGAATGGCCGGGGCAGTTCGCCGGGCCGGGCGGGTGGCCGGGCGAGTTTGCCGTGCTGGGTCTGCGCGCGCTGGCCGTGGATCGCGGGCAGAATGTCTTCGTGAGCGATGGCGAGTATCGCACGATACAACGCTTTCGCCCCGATGGGCAGGTTGATTTCGTCATCGCCGTTCCAGAATTGGAAAGCGGTGAAGTTCCATAGATGATGCTTGGGGGGAAAAATTGAAGATTCGGAATCTCATCACGTGGCCTGGTTTCCTGATGCTGGCGGCGCTGTTCGTCGCGGCCTGTGGCACGACCACAACGGCGCCAGCCGGCGCAACCCCCGCCGCGCCCGCGGCTCTGCGCGGGGAAATTACATTTCTGATTGGCGAAGACCCCAACGGGTTTCAAGCGTTCAAAGATTTAGTCACCGCCTTCTCGAAAGTCCAGCCCGGCGTGAAGGTGACGCTGAACAATGTGCCGGATGGCGGTGAGTTCTTGAAGCGGCTCGCCGCCGACTTTGCCGCCAAGACAGCCCCCGATATTTTTGAGATCAACTACCGGCAGTTCGGCCAGTTCGCAATCAAAGGCGCGCTGGAGCCGGTGGACGATTATCTGGCCAGGAGCAAGGTCGTGAAGACCGGCGACTTCTACGCGGCGGCGCTGGAGGCGTTTAAGTTCAAGGGCAAGCAGTATTGTATCCCGCAAAACTTATCCTCGCTCGAAGTCTATTACAACAAGAAACTGTTTGCCGCGGCCAACGTGCCGCTGCCCAAGAACGGCTGGACGTGGAACGACTTCCTGAGCGCGGCCCGCGCGCTGACGAAGGACACCAACGGCGATGGCAAGCCCGACCAGTACGGCGCGGGCATTGCCGCCTCCACCCTCCGGCTCGCCCCGTTCATCTGGGCGCACGGCGGCGAGTTGGTGGATGACGCAAACAAGCCGACCAAGCTGATGATTGACAGCGGGCCGGCGCTGGAAGCGTTCAAGTGGTTTGTCGAGCTCCAGACCAAGGAGCACGTCGTGCCATCCAAGGCCGATGAGGCGACGGAAAGCTCGCAATCGCGCTTCCAGCATGGCACGCTGGCCATGTTCTTCCAGAGCCGCGTGGTTACGCCTGACCTGCGGCAGACCATCAAGGATTTTGATTGGGACGTCGCGCCCCTGCCGGGCGATAAGACAACTGTCTCCATCCTGCACAGCGACGGCTACTGCCTTACCAGCGCGTCAAAGAACAAGGATGCCGCGTGGGCGTTCACCGAGTTCGCCAACGGGTCGGAAGGCCAGAAGAGCATCGTCACCTCCGGGCGCACCGTGCCATCGCTGAAGAGTGTGGCCGAGTCGCCTGCCTTCCTGAACCCGGCGGCCTTGCCCGCCAACGGCAAGGTCTATCTGGACATGGCGCCCAACATCCGCCGCGTGCCGATTATGACGACGTGGCTGGATATCGAGGACATCCTCAACAAGGAAATCAAGCGGGCGTTTTACGGCGACGCAACGGTCGAGGAAGCCGCACAGGCGGCCATCAAGGGTACCGCCGACTCGTTCAAGCAAAACCTGACCGACCTCGGCGCGCCGTAGATTTGCGCCAACAATAACCGTCATTGCGAGCGTTGTTTGCGAAGCAATCTCCGGCTCGCGATGACGGTCGTGCTTGCCCCCATGCGGAACCGAGCCTCCTATCGCCTGCAAATCCACCTCCTGCTCGTTCCCTATGGGCTGGCGCTGGGGCTGTTGGTGTTCGCGCCGATGCTCTACACGCTGGCGCTCAGTTTTACCGAGTACGACATCTTTTCGCCGCCGCGCTGGATCGCCCTCGGCAATTTCACCCGCCTGCTCTCGGACAGCCTGTTCTGGACCGCGCTGGGCAACTCGCTCTGGTTCGCGTTGGGCACGGTGCTCCTGCGCGTGGCGGGCGCGCTCCTGCTGGCGCTGGCGCTCAACCGCGACGGGCGCGCCATTGAGTTCGCGCGAGCCGTCATCTACCTGCCGACGATCATGCCGGAGGTGGCCTACGCGCTCGTCTGGCTGTTGATCCTCAATCCGGGGTACGGCCCGCTCAATCTGGCGCTCGGCGCGGTGGGACTGCCGCAATTTCCGTGGCTGCAAACGGAGTTCACGGCGCGCCTGTCGCTCGTGGTGATGTCGGGCTTTGAGTTGGGCGAGGGCTTCGTGCTGTTGCTGGCCGCCTTGCAAACGATTCCCCACGAACTTTTTGAGGCGTCCGCGTTGGACGGCGCCAGTCGCGCGCAGACCTTCCGGCGGGTGATCTGGCCGCTGTTGGTGCCATCGCTTCTGCTGTTGGCCTTCCGCGATACCGCTTTGAGTTTCTACGACTCGTTCGCGCCCAGCGTGATCACGACGGAGACCGGGCCGTACTACGCGACGTTCTTCCTGCCCAATTACATCTTTAACAAATCGTTCGGGCTGTTTCAGTACGGCTACGGCTCGGCCATGACGGTCTGCCTTTATCTGGTCGGCCTGCTGCTGATCGCTCTGCAATACGGGGCCTTGAAGCGGGGTCAGGCGTCGGATGAACTCTAAGCGGGTCTTCGGCCGCGTGGCGCGCTATGGCTTGCTCGGCGCGCTCTGCCTGATCTTTGCCTTCCCGCTGTTGTGGATGGTCTCGTACTCACTGCGCTCCGTCGCCCTGCCGCCGCCGGTGCGGCTGGAATTCTTTGCGCCGCCTATCGCCTTTGAGAATTACGCACGCGTGCTCGGCGTGCTGCCGCTGTTGCAGTACATGGGGAACTCCCTCAAGGTGGTGGCGCTGGCCGTGCCGCTGACCGTGCTGTTTGCCTCGTGGACGGGCTTCGCGCTGGCGCAAGTCTCGCGGCGCGTGCGCGTACCCCTGCTGGCGCTCAGCGTCGCGCTCTTGCTCGTGCCAGCGCCGGCGCTGTGGGTGCCGCGCTTTCTCCTGTTCGCGCAATTGGGTTGGATTTACACCTTCGCGCCGCTGATCGCCCCGGCGCTGATGGGCACCAGCCCGTTTTATGCCATCATGTTCTATATCGCGTTTGCGCGCATCCCGCTTGACCTGTACGAGTCCGCGCGACTGGACGGCGCGCACCCGCTCACCGTCTGGTACGCGCTTGCCCTGCCGTTGGCCCGCCCGACGCTGGTCGCCGTGACACTCCTATCAGCGGTGGCCTATTGGAGCAATTTCGTTGACCCGCTGCTCTACCTGCGCTCGGAGGCGAATTACACCTTGCCGGTCGGTGTGCAGATTCTGGAGCAGGCCATCAAAGCCAACTGGCCGCTGTTGATGGCAGGCGCGGTGTTGATGGCGGCGCCGGTGGTGTTGCTGTTTGGCTTCACCCAGCGCCTCTTTCTTCAGGGGCAGGATTCGCTCGTGCGCTGGTTGCGTTAGCGGCTTCTGCGATCAGGAGCGGGGCGCGCGCATGGGGAGCGCAGGCTTCAGCCGAACTGGGATGGGGAGCCATGAGACCGGCTGAAGCCCAATGGCATTAAGTTAAGATTGGACAAGGCGAGCCATCTGCGGTAAACCTTAGCGATGACTGAAAAAAAGAACTCCAGATCATCGAGCATCTGCGGCAAACGCTGTGCGCCGACGCCACCCGTGAACGC
>JACQEC010000172.1 GCA_016200765.1 Chloroflexota bacterium
GATGAACTGTCGAACGGGCGCTTCAATCTGGGGCTGGGCGCGGGCGCGACGGATTTTCTGGGCTGGATTGGCATCCCGCAGGAGCGACCACTCGCCGCGATGCGCGAGTCCATCACGGTACTGCGCCGCCTGCTGGCGGGCGAGCGCGTCGCCTACGATGGCGCGTTTGTGAAAGGCTGGACGGACGAGGCATACCTGCGTTTGCCCGTGCGGCCGCGGCGCATCCCCATTTATCTTGGCGCGATGAGCGCGCGGATGCTCGGCCTGATGGGCGAGATGGCCGATGGCGGCTTGCCGTTGCTGTTCCCACCGGAGCATCTCGCCAACGTCATGCCGCTGGTGCGGCGGGGCGCGGAGCGTGCCGGACGCGATTGGCAGACGCTCGATCTGGCGGGCTGTGTCTGGTGCTCCATCTCCGACGACCGTGAGGCCGCGACGGACGCGCTCAAGGAGAAGATCGCTTACTACGGCCACGCTCTCAGCCCGCTGATTATGCGCCAGCTCGGCTTGAGCGCGCGCGACTTTGAGGCCATCCGGCAGGCGGTGGTTGTCGAAGGCGACCTGCTCAAAGGCAAGGCTCTGGTCAGCGAGGCGATGCTGAAGATCGGCATCGTCGGGACCGCCGCGGATGTCATCCGGCGGCTGGAAGGGCTGGTGCAACTGGGCGCGCGCCATCTCAGCTTCGGGCCGCCGCTCGGCCCCGACCCGCTCGCGGCGATTGAGGTGCTGGGGCAGAAGGTCATCCCGTATTTTGCCACGCGATGAAAAGCCTTGCCCGGCTAACCGCTCCTTACCTGCGGGTAATTCGCCACCCACGTTACTTTCGCCTATGGCTGGCGCAGATGATCTCCAATGCCGGCGACACGCTCAACTACATTGCGCTCGTCCTGCTCATCTTTCGCCTGACCGGCTCAGGATTGGCGCTCGCCACATCCGTCGTCTTTCAAATCCTCCCCATCATCATTATCGCGCCCGTCGCGGGTGTGGTGATTGATCGCGTCAACCGCAAGGGGATTCTGATCGGCGCAGACCTGACGCGCGGATTGCTCGCGCTGGCGCTGTCCTTCGCTAACGAGATCGGGCAGGTTTATGCACTGGTGCTGGGGTTGGCGTTGGCGACGACCTTCTTTCGCCCAACGCTCAGTACCGTTATCCCGACCCTGCTCGATGAGGATGATCTGCTAGCCGCCAATTCTATCTCATGGTCAACCGAGCAACTCGTGCAGATTCTGGCCGCGGCGACTGCCGGAGCCGTTGTCGCATTGAGCGGGGTGGCGCTGGCCTTTCAACTGAACGCGCTCAGTTTTTTCATTTCCGCAGGGCTGATTGCCACTATCGCGGTTCCGCGCCTGACCGACGCGCAGAGCGGCTCATCAGGCGCAGGCCGGTTCTGGGCCGACTTGCGCGGCGGTCTTTCCTATGCGAGGCAAAGCCGCTTCCTGCAACGGCTGCTTGTCGTGCAGATGCTCGCCTCGCTGGCCGTAGGCGGCACCTCGGCTCTGCTCATCGTGCTGTCCTCGACTCATCTGCGCCTGGAACCAGCCGGGTTCTCGTGGCTGTTGATCGCCATTGGGCTTGGCGCGCTCATCGGCCCCTTCGCCTTCGCCGCGCTAACCCGTGACTACCGCAATCCACGTTATCTGTTTGCGCCGTACCTTATCCGCGGGGCGGGGGATATCCTGATTGCGCTCTTGACCCCGCTGCCCATCGCTCTGCTGTTGTTGTTCATCTACGGCCTGTGCACCTCGACCGGCTCGGTCGTCTACCAATCGTTGATGCAGAGCCGGGTGCCGCGCAGTGTGCAGGGGCGCGCCTTCACGCTGATGGACATGGCCTGGAGCGCGATGGAAATCCTGTCGCTCGCGCTGGCCGGATGGCTGAACGACGTTACGAATATCAAGACCGTGTATTATGCGGGTGGCGCGTTGCTGTTGCTGGCGGGACTGGTAGGGCTGATAGGGATACCGCGTCAGTTGCTCTCTGAACCGGAGACGCGCGGGGCGAGCGGCATGGCCGGAGGCGGATGATGCAGTTGGATGGGCAATGGGAACTGCTGCCGACGCGCACCTTCCGCGGCGGCTACTACTCGGAAAGCGAGTGGCTCAGCATGGACGTGCCGAGCCACTGGCAGCAGCACCCGCAGTTGGAATACTACAGCGGCAAGATGGTCTACCGCCGGCGCTTCATGCTGAAAAAAGAAACAGGCAGGCGCTACCGCCTGCGCCTGAACGGGGTCTTTTACTTCACCATCGCCTATCTCAACGGCTTCCGGCTGGGCGAGAACGAGGGCTACTGCTTCGCGCGCGAGTTCGACATTACAACCGCGCTGAAGAATCAGGCTGTGCCTAACGAGCTCATCCTTGAGGTGGATTGTCCCGACGAGCAATCCAAGAACCGCAAGACGATGATCACCGGCGTCTTTTCGCACTGGGACTGCCTTGACCCGAAGACCAACCCCGGTGGTATCTGGCAGTCGGTTGAAATTCTGGAAAGCGGCGCGCAGTACGTGAGCGAACTGCGGCTGACGCCGGTGGATGAGCAGGCGGTGAACCGGTTGGCCGGAAAGAACCCGCCGACCGGCATTGCGCTACGCGCCGCCCTTGAGGTGGACTCGGATCGCGCGGCGGATGTGGTCTGTCGCCTGACGCTCACGCCCTACAACTTTGAGGGCGAGCCACAAGTCTTCACGTGGCCGCAGAAGGTTTCAGCGGGGGACAACGCCATCGCCCACGTTGTCGAACTGGGCGACCCGCGCTTGTGGTGGGTCCACGACCTTGGCTACCCATCGCTGTACACGGTTCGTGTTGAACTGTTCAGCGACGAAACCCTGCGCGAGCGGCTCGACAACTGGGAGACGCGCTGGGGACTATGCCGCTTTGAGATACGCGATTGGATTCCCCACCTCAACGGGGTGCGCTTCTTTATGAAGGGCAACAACTACCCGCCCGGCGATACGCGTATCGCGGTCATGACCCATGCGGATTACGAGCGCGACTTGCGGCTCGCCAAGGACGCGCATATGAACTTCCTGCGCGTGCACGCCCACGTCGAGAAGCCGGCGTTCTACGCCGCCGCCGACGAGATGGGGATACTGCTCTGGCAGGATTTCCCCTTGCAGTGGGGCTACGCGCGCGCGGTGCTGGCGCAGGCCGAGCGGCAGGCGCCGTTAATGGTGCGCGCGCTTGCCAACCACCCGTCCATCGCGCTCTGGTGTATGCACAACGAGCCGATTTATATCATTGACACAGAAGAAAGGGGATTGCGGCCACTGCTGACGGCGGGGCTGGCGGCGTATGTGTGGAGCTGGGATCGCAACGTGATGGACACGCGGTTGAAAGCGGTCGCCGAGTCATGCGACCCGACGCGCCCGGTCATTCGCGCTTCCGGCAAGTGGGCACTGCCGTGGCTAGAGGACACCGATTCGCACTTCTACTTCGGCTGGTACAAAGCCTTCGACGGCCCGAAGCGCCGCTTTGAGTTGATCAAGCGGCTGTTCCCGCGCAGTCTGCACTTCGTCACCGAGTTTGGCGCGCAGTCGTTCCCCAACCTTGAGTCGGCGGTCAAGTTTATGGACGCCGACATTCAGCGCGTTGACTGGGCGCATCTGGCCGAGCGCCACCACTTCCAGCCCAAGGTGATGGCCGACTGGTACAACTGGCGCGGCGCCCGGAGCCTCGCGGCGCTGATTGACCTGACGCAGGATTACCAGATTGAGATCAACCAATACTACATAGACTGGCTGCGCTTCCACAAATATCGTCCATGCGGCGGCTTCGCGCCGTTCATGTTCCACGACTCGAACCCGGCGGTGCAGTGGTCAATCCTCGACTACTGGCGCGTGCCGAAGCGCTCGTACTTCCATATGCAGGTTGCGCTGAACCCGGAATACGTTTTTACGCTGATCCCTAAAAACCGCTACCGGGTTGGCGAGAGCGTTGATCTGCCGGTGTACGCCGTCAACGATGCACGTATGACCTACGATGGGATTCAAGTTCGGGCGACGCTGTTCGACCCGGCGGGACAAACGGAGTGGCAGAGCGAGGTGATGACGGCGGCGCTTGAGGGCGACTGCATGGCGAAGCATGTGGGGCGCGCGGTCTTCGCGCCCAAGCAAGCGGGGCGATACCAGCTGGCGTTGGAGATACGCTATGGTGACCGACAACTGCGAAATGAATACCGGCTCACGGTGGGAGACTGACCGGTATCAGTTCCCCCGGCCCTCATCTAGCCGCCGCTCGATCTGCTCTTTCCACTGCGGGACGTGGTCGGCGAAGGCGCGCACGAGGCCAAAGCATCCGGCGATCATCATGTCGCCGTGCGGCACGGCGAAGTAGGGCTTGAGCGCGGAGCCGCGCAGAAGGCCGCGCCGCGGGCCGATGACCACCAGATCGGACGGCACGGGCAGATGCCGGTCGAACACCAGCGCGCCGTGACCCATGTCGTCGAATACCTCGTCGTTGGTGATCTCCCCGCGCGCCAGTTTCAGCAGATAGGTTTCCAGTTCGGCGCGGGTCAACTCGCCGGTGTGGTGCTCAAAGACGCCCGCGATTTGGCCCTCGTTCATGTGAAAGGCCAACGTGTGGAAGTTGCCGATGTTGGCGATCAGCGCGTGGGGCAGGGCGCCGGCTCTGGGGTCTTCCAGCGCGCCGAGCACCGCCGCCGGCGCGGTGTCCATCATCAGCACGGGGCGGTCGCTCTCAAGCGAACGGGCGGCGGCCATCATGCGCGTCATGCGCGGCGGGATGCGCTCGCGCAGAAAGGCAAACGCCGAGAGGCGACCCTGCGCTTGAATGGCCTCCGCCAGGAAGTCAAAGCGGAAACGCCGATCCGAATAGCCCGGCGGCGAGTTGCCGTGGTCGAAGACAGCCACGGCATAGGCATCCACTTCCAAATCCAGCTCAAAGGCGCCAAACGCGCGCGCGATCATCGCCAGATCAACATCGCGCATGTCAATGCGCTTGGCGCGCTCCGGTTCGACCGAGCGCGCGGCCTCGTCGTCGCCGATGATCTTCACGCCAAAGCGCTCGACCTCGCTCAGGTCGTCGTTGAAGGACAGCGCCGCCGACGGCGTGGCGTACACCTTCAGGCCGGCGCGCAGGTGCGCTTCCGCCGCCCACTGCGACGGCCCGCCGCCCATAATCGTGCCGGTCAACAAGACGGCCTGACGGCGCGCGGTGGCCCGCCTGATCGCTTCCGCCACCAGCACAGTCGGCGAAGGCATCACCATCTTCAGGCAGTTCTCGATCTCGCGCGCGCTGTCGAACAGCAGAATGTCCTGCGTGCCCGTGCCGACGTCAACCGCCAGTATCCTCATGCCACGACCTTCGTCTCTTCGGGTATCGCATCATCTTCCGGCAACTGGTGCAGTTTGTCCGGGCCGGCCAAACGGTCGAGATAGAGGATGCCGTCCAGATGGTCAATCTCGTGTTGGAGGACGCGGGCGAGGAAGCCGCGCGCCTTGATCTTGATGGGTTTGCCGCTTCGGTCGAGCGCCTTGACATCCACCGCAACTGCGCGCACCACGTCGCCAACGTAGCCGGGGATGGACAAACAGCCTTCCGATCCCTCTTCCGTCTCTTGGCTAGTCTTCGCTATTTCCGGATTGACCAACTGGTAAAACTCATGTTGCGTGTCGGGCTTATCCGGATCGGGCTGTACTTCGACCACTATCACGCGCTGTAAGACGCCAATCTGTGGTCCGGCTAACCAGACGCCCGGCGCGGCGCGCATCGTCTCGGCCATGTCGTCGAGCAGGCGCTGGATGGCCGGTGTCACCTTCGCCACTTTCTTGGCTTTCCGGCGCAAGACCGGATCGGGCACCAAGACAATTTCACGCAAGGCCATCTAATACTCCCTTTCGGTTTCCAGCCACCGCTTGAACTCGCTCAAAAACTGCCCGGCGACGATACCATCTATCAGGCGATGGTCGTAGTTCAGGCTCGCCATCAGCACGGGGCGGATGTCCAGCGCATCGGCGATTGCCACCGCGCGCGGGTGGATCGTCCCGATGGTCAGAGTGGCGGCCTGCCACGCGCCGCGCAATCCCAACGAGGTTGTAGGTTTCGGCGTTCTGAAGCATGGGCGTGACCGAGCCACCGTCTGCGGCGATGGTCACGCCGATGTTGATGGACTTTTTGAGAACCGCGCCGGCTGGCGAAAACATCCCATTGACGACGGGCACCGCCCGCAGTGCGGCGACAGCGGCCAGAATCAGGTAGGGCGTGGTGGTCAGTTCAAAGCCTTCGCGGTTTCGCCACGCTGCTTGCCGTGCGTCGCGCTGGGCCAGTATACGGCCCATATCCACCTCGACAAACGACGAGACATGCGGCATGCTCTCTTTGCTCCGCGCCAAAAGGTCGGCCATTGCGGCATGCGCGGGCGTCAAAGCCACCAGCACATCTGCGGATACGGCAGGCGGTGGCACGGGCGGCGGTGTGTGCGCCTGAATGAACGCCAGCAGGTCATTTTTGGTTACGCGCTCTCCCACACCGGTGCCCTTGATGGATACGGTGTCAATCCCGTGGGCGGCGGCCATGCGAGCGGCAAGCGGGGACACTCGCTGATTGGCGCGCGGCGCCGCTACCTCCGGCTCACTGGCCGATCCATCGAGCACCGCGATGACATCGCCCGGTCGAGCGCACCCGCCAGCGGGAACGCGAATCTCTTGCAAGGTGCCGGCGCGCGGCGATGGGATGTCCCAATCGTACTGCTCCGAATAGACCTCGACCAGATTCTCGGACGCGATGACCTGATCGCCGGGTTGTTTCAGCCAGCGACCAATGGTGACCTCGGAAGTGTTGGGCAAGGGTGGGAGATGGAAATTAGAACTCATTCAAGACCACTCCCACCGGATTTGGCAATCCACGCCGAGCAGGGCGAATTTACACACATTCAGTATATTGACTCTTATTCCCCTGTATTTCTTCTGACAATGACCGAAGACGATTCAAGAGATGGTTTCTTCTAATATCTTCATCTGCTTTTCAATTGCTTCAAGCGCCTTCTTGATGGCCTCTAGGGCAAGGGGTCGTAACGTCGTCACAGCTTCGACCGCAAACTTTCCGGCGCTTGTAGCTTGTGCTTCCACGGTATCGCTATACATTGTGAGGTTAAAAAGCGGGTCAGAGTAGGTCCGTTCATAGAGTCTAATTGCTCTAAGGAAGTAGTACGAGTGGGAAATATGTTCTAATAGATCCAAATCGTCTATCCATTGAAGTTCCCCGCCGTCGGAAATAGCAGTCCAGAGCTCGTCTTTTACACCGGCGAGCTCAACAATCTTAGGTCTATCTTTTTGAAGTTTCACCAATGCCTCAAGCTGTTTGCGATTGAAGTCTAACTCCCCTCGAATCAGGCCAAGTATTTTGGCCTTACGTGTGCCTTTATCGCGCTACCGTACTTTTAGTTCCTTCTGATCCTGAGATTCCTGTTGCCATCGATTGATTTCCAGAGCAATTGGAATACCCATGACAGCTCCAATCATAGTAGCGAACCAGTTGCTCATGAAGTTGTCGAGAAACTGCATATCCGTGATACGCGAAATGGAGTACAAGAGGGGAATAAAAGCAATTGCAAGCAGGAGCCACAGTCGAGTGCTTCTCATTGTGTGAACCCTCAAGCCAAATGGGCATCCTAAGAATGAATCCGGCCCGGCAACAAGAACCTTTCTGCAGAATCAATACCTTCGCCAAAGTGCTCTACTGCCTCGCCTACCACTATATATCGCGGTAGATGGAATGCTTATACTACTACATATAGTGTCACTTGTGGGGTTGGCGAAGGTATTGAGAATATGATCCTATATGGAGGTGCACTGGCATCTGCATGTGATAACTTCTAGTCATGTTCGCTTGCTGGCGCAGTCAGCGCCGCCATCGTCATGCCCACGAACACCCAGAACAGTGTGACCGAATGCGGGAAGTCGAGATTGAAGAAGTAGTGATCAAAGATGCCGCCGACGAGCGCCCCCAGCACGGCGGCCATCAAGCCCAGCAAGACCGGGTCCACTTGTGGCAGCGCGCGGTAGCGTTGCCACGCGCTGGCGAAGAAGATGGCCAGCACCAGCAGGAACGCGCCCAGTCCTACCAAGCCCATCTCCTCGGCCATCAGCAGATAGACGGACGAGACGCCGAGATACAGGTCAATATCCGGCACGCCCGCGAACCCGATGCCGAACCACGGGTAGCGGCCGATCAGGCTGAGCGCGTCTTTATATTCGCCAAAACGCATGAGCGTCGCGCGGTCTTGCCCCATCAAGCCTTCGAGCAGATGTTGAGCGTATGATTGTGTGAGCGGGAGGACTGACAACAATCCGAAGGCCGCCAGCGTCAGCGCCGCCGCGCCGCCAACCGTCGCGAGCGCAGCTACCAGAGCCGGCATCCGACGCGATAGCCATGCGAACACAATGAACGCCGCCGAGACAATGGCCCCCAATAGAGAGCCACGCGAGAAGGTGAGCAAGAGGCACAGGGCCATCACGCCTGCCATGAACGCAATCCATCGGCGCCGGAACAGCCGCCCCGGGAACAACCCCTGTGGCAGGGTCAGTGAGGTGACCATGATCAGCAGGCCGCCCAGCACGTTGGGGTCTACCGAGGTTGAGATGGCGCGCTTGGGCAGTGCGGGATTGTCCTCGATAAAGCGCAGGACGCCGTCGCCGGCGGGGTATTTGAAGACGCGGAGAGCCGACAACAGGCGGACTGCCAGATCGTCGGGGATGATGTATAACACGATGCCCAACAGAGCGGCGGCTGTGCCTAAGAGCATGAGCGCCTTGACCGCCCGCTCCAGGTCTCGCCGTTCGCGCAGGGTGTTCGTCACCACGAAGTACAGCGCAATAGCCAGCACGATTTCGACGAAATGCCGCAGGACATTCACGGTCAGGCCGGCGAAGCTCAGCCCGATGAT
>JACQEC010000080.1 GCA_016200765.1 Chloroflexota bacterium
CTATACTTGTGTTGAGGTGTAGCCATGCGCAATAAACTCACTTCCCTATCAGAAGCCATCGCTCGCGTGCCCGACAACGCCGTCGTCGCGCTGGGCGGCAACACCCTGCACCGCAGTCCCACCGCCGCCGTGCACGAACTGATCCGCCAGCGCAAGCGCGGGCTGAATCTGGTCAAGACGGCGGGCGCGTATGACGTGGACATCCTGTGCGGCGCAGGCGTGGCCAGCGCCGTCAGCGCCGGCTTCGTCGGCTACGAAAATGTCTTTGGCATGGCCCCGCTCTACCGCCGCGCCGTCGAGCAGGGACTGGTGCGCGCGTGCGAGCACACCTGTTACAGCGTAATCGCCGGTCTGCGCGCCGCCACACAGGGCGTGCCGTTTATGCCCGTCAACGCCTTCAGCCTCTCCGATGTGCCGCTGGCGCAGGGGTACAAGCAGGTCGCCGACCCGTATTCCGGCGCGGAAGTGTTCGCCGTGCCTGCCATCCAGCCGGAGGTCGCTATCGTCCACGTGCACGAGGCCGACGCCGAGGGCAACGCGCGCATCTACGGGACGCTGTTTGAGGATGTCTTGATGGTGACGGCGGCCAAGCACGTGATCCTGACGGCAGAGCATATCGTGGACGGCTCCACCTTTGCCGCCCAGCCCGAACTGACAACCATCGCCGGGTTCATGGTGACCCACGTCGTCCACGCGCCGCGCGGCGCGCACCCCTGCTCATGCCACGGCCTGTACGACATGGACATGGGCTACCTCGGTGACTTCTACGCGCAGGCGCAGACAGCCGACTCGTTCGAGGCGTTCCTGCGGGAGCACGTTCTGGATGCGGCCTATCACGAGATGGCTCAAGACGTGGAACGCGAAGCCGATACTTTGGAATGGTCCGAGGCTGCGCTCGGGGATGTGAGCCATAGAGCGCGCTGAGGTGTGTTGGGTCAGCGATGCCTCCAATGGAAGCCGTGTTATTTTCCCCCGACATCCTCATGCCTATCGTCATGGCGCGGCTGTTGCGCAATGGCGAGACGGTCTTTCACGGCGTCGCGTCGCCCCTGCCGATGGTCGCGATCCTGCTGGCGAAAGCCCTGCGCGCGCCCGACCTCATCTACCTCAACATCACGGGCAGCACCGACCCCACGCCCGCCGCACTGCCGCGCTCGACGGTTGACCCCGCCCTCTTTGCGGGCACGCGCAGCCGCGTGACGCTGGCCGACCTCTTTGATCTCTCCGCGCGCGGTAAACTCGATACCGCCTTCCTCTCCGGCGTGCAGATTGACCGCGCCGGCAATATCAACATGAGCCTCATTCCCGGCCCCGACGGCGACCCGCACCACCCCAAAGTGCGCCTGCCCGGCGGCGCCGGCTCGGCGGCCATCATGCCGACGGCAAAGCGAACCCTCCTCTGGCGCACCAAGCACGACCCGCGCGTGTTCGTCGAGCGCGTGGCCTTTCGCACCACCGGCGGCAACGTGGATCGCGTGGTCACGCCGCTCTGTGTGTTCCGGCGTGTGGCGGGCCTCTTGCAGGTTGAGACGATTCACCCCGGCGTGACGCCCGCGCAACTTCAGGCGGCGACCGGCTGGCCGCTGTCGGTGAGCGCATCCACGCCGCGCACTCCAGAGCCAAGCGAGGCCGAACTCGCCGCGCTCGACGCCGTTGACCCCCAGCGAGCGCGGCTGATCGAATTCTAGCGCGTTGGCGCGTTGCGCGTTCACGCGTTTTGACGGCCTTGCGAATTGTATTGACGCGGAACGCACTCACGCGCAACGCATCAACGCCTATGCTATAATAGCGCCATGACGACCGACACGCCCGGCGCGCGAGGCGATGCTCGCGCGTTCCGCGTCGCGCTGGCGCAGATCAGGCCGCGCCTCGGCGACGTGCCGCACAACCTGCAAGCGCATCTCGCTTGGGTCGAGCGCGCCGCCGCCACTCAAGCCGATCTGGTCGTGTTCCCGGAACTGTCGCTGACCGGCTACTTCCTGCGCGATCTCGTCCCCGAAGCCGCTATTCGCGCCGACGCCAATGATCCGGTTTTCGCGCAGTTATTGCAAGCCAGCCGCTCGATTGATATTGCCGTGGGGTTCATCTGCGAGGACGCGCGCCACCGCTTCACCATCGCCGCGGCGTACCTGTCCGAAGGCGCGCTGGTGCACCTGCACCACAAGGTCTATTTGCCGACCTACCGCCTGTTCGACGACTCGCGCTTCTTCGCCGCCGGTTCGCAATTCCGCGCGTTTGATACGCGCTTCGGGCGCATGGGCTTCCTGATCTGTGAGGACGCCTGGCATCTTTCGTCGGGGGTCGTGCTCTGGCAGGATGGCGCCGACATCTTCCTGCACATCGCCTCCAATCCCGGCTACGGCGTGCGCGCCGACCTCGGCACGCTTGCCAACGCCGACGACTTGCAGTTGATCAACCGCGTTTACGCCGAACTGTTGACCGTCTGGGTGGCGCATGTCAACCGGGTCGGCGTGGAAGACGGCGTGACCTTTTTCGGGGGCAGCAGCGTGACCGACCCGAATGGCCGCGAGGTCGCGCGCGCGTCCCTGCTCGAAGAAGCGATGCCCAGCGTCACGATTGACCGCGCCGCCCTGCGCCGCGCGCGCACCACCCTGCCCCTCCTGCGCGATGAAAAGCTCGATCTGGTCATCGCCGAGTTGGAGCGTATCCGGCGCGCGCGATGAGAAGACCCAAGGAGTTGATTTGAGCGCGGTTCTGGAACGGCTGGCGATCAACACCGACCTCGTGCGATCGGTGCTGGTGCATTTCATCCACGAGGAAATTCACAAGGTCGGATACCAGCGCGCGGTCGTCGGGCTGTCGGGCGGCATTGACTCGGCGCTGGTCTGCGCGCTGGCCGCGCAGGCGCTCGGTCCCCAGAACGTGCTGGCGGTCATCATGCCCTACCGCGCCAGCAGTCCCGCCAGCGAAGCCGACGCGCGCGCGGTCGCCGCGCATCTCGGCGTGCCGGTGCGGAA
>JACQEC010000153.1 GCA_016200765.1 Chloroflexota bacterium
CGTACGCCGGGTCGGTTGCGCCGCACTCTGTCGCGCGCCAATTTTTCGACAGACTTCACCTTACCCAGTCGCATGCGTGAAAAACACTCGCCGACCGAGCACCTACCTAAAGGTTTTAATGCCCATTTGCGTGAGCCGTTCACTCACGCTCTACAAAATTAGCGGAAACTAGAGTTTTATCTATGTCGGGAAAGGAAGCGACGTTGCCGCTAGAGTTCGAAAACTCATCCGCTTCGGTCTCGGGAAAACATCTAAACACGGTGGCGGCGAGTGGATGTGGCAAATCAGCCATATCCTACAGGCGAAGATCATGATTCAATCATGTCCCCCCAACCAAGAATGTGGGTTTGAAAACTCTATGCTTGAAAAGTTCTGCCAAGAGCACAATAGCTATCCGCTCGCTAATCGTAACGGCCCATGTGGTGTGGAGCGCTGGTGGCCTGACACTAGCCATTCCTTACAAGGTGAGGCCATTTGAGGACATAGTCGCTGACCCAACCCGCTCAGCGGGTTTGCTATTTGTAGGCGTCGGATTCTATCCGATGCCGCTCGGTTGGCGGCGGGATAGCCCGCGCTGTACTTTACGCAAGCCCCCCAACCCGAAGTCTCTGTCGAGTCAGTTATATGACGAACTTGATTGATCAGATTACGATTGGCGATTGTCTTGCCGTGCTGGCAACTGTGCCGGATAACACGATAGACCTGTGTTTTGCCGATCCCCCATTTAACCTCGAAAAGAAGTACACGAATTACAAAGATCGTCGTCCGACTGAAGAATACCTTCACTGGTGCGAACAGTGGTTAAGGGAACTGGTGCGCGTAACTAAACCGACAGGTTCCATTTTCGTGCACAACATCCCCAAGTGGTTAACCTACTATGCGGCAATCCTCAATGAGTATGCTTACTTTCGCCATTGGATTGCTTGGGACGCGATGAGCGCGCCCGTTGGCAAGACGTTGCTCCCGGCTCACTATGGCATACTCTTTTATACCAAGCAACAGACGGGTTACAAGTTCTATGAGATTCGCACCCCTCATAAGCGTTGCCGCGTCTGTGATGCCTACTTAAAAGATTACGGGGGCAAGAAAGACCAGATGCACCCGTTCGGCTATCTCGTCAGTGATGTCTGGACTGATATTCATCGCATTCGTCACACGGTCAGACGAGACGAACACCCATGCCAGTTACCGATTCCTCTCCTGGAGCGAATTGTCTTGATGAGCACGGACGCCGGCGATGTCGTGCTCGACCCGTTTCTCGGCACCGGCACAACCGCCCTGGCCGCTAAAGCCCTTGGCCGTCATTTTGTCGGCATTGATATTGACCCGGAATATGCGGAAATCGCCCGGCAGAAATTAGCGAGGGTCGAACCCTCAAAATATCAGGGGCGCTATGCCTCGTATTTTTTGGGCAAGCTGCAAAGTATCCGGGACGTTGACGCAGCAGAATTGTTCCCGCCTCAATTGACCTCGGTAGAAAAGAAGAGACTACGAACGCTATCGGCGAATGGAAAAGAGAACGGCAGCCAACCGAACCTATTGGAACCGCCAACCGTGTATTCGGCTAGGAGGAAAAAGAGAGGGGCGAAATCTGCTGATGCGCTACACCCAACTGGCGGGTAGACGCCTCACACCGCCAGCCCTCACGCCAGCTTGCTTCTATCGAACCCGTGCGGCAGCAGTTCGGCGACGGTGTGCGCGCCCAGACAGGCGTGGGCGTCGGCGATGAGCACGCGGATGTCTGTGCCGAACTCGGCCAGCACCTGGCGGCACGCGCCGCACGGGGTCGCGCCCGTGCGGCTGACCACCGCCAGCGCCTCGAATTCTTGCTCGCCCTCCGACAGCGCCTTGCACACCGCCGCGCGCTCCGCGCATATCGTCAGCGGGTAGGAGGCGTTCTCGACGTTGGTGCCGGTGTAGATTTTGCCGGATTTGCCGCGCAGGGCCGCGCCGACCGCAAAGCCGGAGTAGGGCGAGTATGAGCGTTGGCGCACCTCGCGCGCGGCCTGAATGAGTTCGTCGTCGCGCGCGTTCATGCCGTTCCTTTCTGCAAACCTCGCCGGATGACCCGCGCGGGCACTCCGGCGGCCAGCGAGCCCGGCGGCACGTCTTTCGTGACCACCGCGCCAGCGCCGGTGCGCGCACCCGCCCCGACCGTCACCGGCGCGACGAGCATCGTGTCACTGCCGATGAACGCGCCGGCCTCGATCTCGGTGTGGTTTTTGCGCACGCCGTCGTAGTTGCAGGTGATCGCGCCCGCGCCGATGTTCACGTCGTCGCCGAGCGAGGCGTCGCCGATGTAACTGAAATGCCCCATGGAGACCCGCGCGCCCAGCGTGGAGTTCTTCACCTCGGCGAAGTTGCCCAGATACGTGTGGCGGCCAATGCGCGCGCCCGGCCGCAGGTGGCTGAACGGGCCGATGTTCGACTCGTCTTCCATCACCGCCCCCTCGACGACCGACGCCGTGATCACACAGCGCCGGCCAATCTGCGAATCGCGCACGATGCAGTTGGGCCCGATGACCGCGCCCTCGCCAACCACACAGCGCCCTTGCAGGTGCGTGTTGGGATGGATCACGACATCGGGCGCGAGCACGACGTCGGCGTCAATGTAGGTCGTCGCCGGGTCGGTCAGCGTCACGCCTGCGCGCATCCACCGCTCGCGGATTTGATCGCGCACCGCCTTCTCCGCGCGCGCCAGCAGCAGCCGGTCGTTGATGCCGAGCACCTCGACGAGGTTATCAATCACCAGCGAGGAGAGTTTCACGCCCTGCCGCACCGCCAGCGCAATCGTGTCGGTCAGGTAATACTCGCCCTTGGGCCGCAAAGGCAGGTCGGGCAGATTCTGCCAGAGCCACGCCGCGTCGAAGCAATAGACGCCGCAGTTCAACTCCTTGATGCGGAGTTGCTCCGGCGTCGCCACGGCCTCCTCGACGATGCCGATGATCTCATCTTGCGCGTCGCGCAAGATGTGCCCGAAGCCCATCGAGTCGTCGGAGACGACGGTCAGCGCGGAAACCTTCGCGCCCGCGCGGATATGATTGTCCAACAGGCGTTGAAGCGTCTCGGGTTTGACAAACGGCGTGTCGCCGTAAAGCACCAGCACCACATCGGCCTCTTGCAGAGCCGCGCGCGCCTGCAGGACGGCGTGGCCGGTGCCGAGTTGCTCCGTCTGCCAGACAAAGTGCGCGGCGTCGCCGATAGCCTCCTGCACCGCCGCGCCCGCGTGCCCGACGACCACATACGGCTTCGCGCCGGTCACGGCGCTGGCGGTGCGGATGGCGTAATCCACCATCGGGCGGCCCGCGATGGGATGCAGGGCCTTCGGCCATTGCGACTTCATGCGTTTGCCCAGCCCGGCGGCCAGTATCACGGCAAGAGTTTTCATCGCGTGCCTCCACCCATATCAGGAGAGTTGCATGCCCAGACAAAAAAGGCCAAGACAGAGTCTCGGCCTGACAACGGCACTGGGGCGGAAGGGTTCGAACCTCCGTCAACAGATCCAAAGTCTGCTGTGCTACCACTGCACCACGCCCCACCGCTGACTGGATTTTAGCACAGCGGCGCTTATCGGACAAATTGAACGCGGCGCGTTTTTTTTTGACGCGCTCATACCCCGATGCTATACTACCGCCCTTCCATTGAGTGGCTTTGCATGACGTATGAAAATCTCTGAACTGGGCGAATTCGGCCTCATCGAGCGCATCCGCCGACAACTGCCGCCCCCGCACAGCGGCGTGGTGCGCGGCGTCGGCGACGATACGGCGGTCCTGCGCTCGCCGCAGGGCGGCTACCTGCTGGCGACGTGCGATGTGCAGGTGGCGGGCCGCCACTTCCTGCTCGGCAAGGCCGCGCCCGACCAGATCGGGCGCAAGGCGCTGGCCGTCAACTTGAGCGACATCGCCGCGATGGGCGGCACGCCCACCTACGCGCTCGTCTCGCTCGGCTTACCCGCCGACCTCGACGTTGAGTTCGTGGACGCGCTCTACCGCGGCCTCAACGCGGAGGCCGCGCGCTTCGGCGTGAGCATCGTCGGCGGCAACCTGTCGAGCGCGGAGCAGTTGTTCGTGGATGTGACCCTGCTCGGCGAGGTCGAGCCGGAGCATCTGCTCCTGCGCTCCAACGCCAAGCCCGACGACGTGGTAATGGTCACGGGCGATCTGGGCGCGGCGGCGGTTGGGCTTGATCTTCTGCAAGCCGAGCGCGCGCCCAACCTCCTGCCCGCCATGCGCGAGGCGGTCTTGCAGGCCGCGCTGACGCCGACGCCGCGCGTGAAGGAAGGGCAGATCATCGCCCGCAGTGGGCTGGCCAGCGCCATGATTGACATCTCCGACGGGCTGGCGGCCGACCTCGGGCATATCTGCGACGAAAGCCGCGTCAGCGTGCGCGTCTTCGCCGAGCCTCTGCCCATCGCCAACAGCACCGTCGAGGCCGCCGTCGCCGTCGGGCGCGATCCGCTCGACCCGGCGCTGCACGGCGGCGAGGATTACGAACTGCTGGTCACCGCGCCGCGCGCCAACGCCAAGGCGCTGATCGCGTTGGTGCAGTCGCAGACCGGCACGCCGCTGACGATTATCGGCGACATCATCCCACCGAACGAAGCGCGCACCTTCATCCGCGGCAACGGGCGCATGATTCCCCTGCACGCGCGCGGGTGGAACCACTTCCGCTAGCCATCCCCTCACCCCCGACCCCTCTCCCAAGGTTGGGAGAGGGGAGAAATGCGCGGAAGCAGTTGACAGATTGCCCGGACGGGCTTATACTGGCCTCGTCGGTTGGGAAGCGAGGGTAATGCTTTGCGGGCCATTCTGATTCCAAGAACAGCAGAGCCGTTCGGCAAACATGAAGCACCTTGGCGCCTTGCGCTGGGTGCTTTTTTGTTATCTCACATCTCTATCAGGGAGGTTCGTGTATGGATTCAGGCACCATCAGCAAGATCCAGAAAGCCCGGTTATACGCTGACGAAAGAGACGAGCGCATTCGCTTTCTCTCGTTTACGGTGGAGTTGAAAGGCGACAACAATAAGCACAGCACCTCGTTTGACGCGGGGCGCTGGCGGTGCGATTGCGAATTCTTCAAGGGCCACGCCCACTGCAGTCACACCATGGCGCTGGAGCGCGTGTTGGGCCAGATGTTGCCCGAGGCGGTCGCCGCCGGTTGACCACCGAATCAGCCTCGGTCACCGACCATCTCCATATTGAGCAAGGTCCGTTTTCTCGCCGAAAACGGACCTTGTTTTTCCTCCGGCTGGCCGCGCGGCTCGGCGCGCCTCGCGTGCGCCAACCAGACCCTGTGGATAAGTGATAACAACCTGTGCATAGCGCCAGCGCTTGATGGGGCTGATTTCGCGCCGTCTTTAACGCGCTCTGCACAGCGTGTGGACAACCCGTCCACAATGGTGGATGACGAAAATTTTTCGCGCGCCGCGCGCGCAAAAAGCAACCTTAAAAAGCGCGCGCATGTGCAAAGTTTTAAGATTGCCCCCTTGTGCTCTCTCCATCGGTCGTGCTATGATGCCCGCGCTTGATACGGCATTCGGCGAGCCGTTGAGGTTGTGGTGTTCAGCGTTGAATTACGTTCGATTGACGCTGGCGCGCAGACCCGTTGAGGTTTCACCGACCAATGGTGCCCGCGCCGGATGCCGCAACCCCGCTGTGCACATGGCAGACTGGCAAGGTATCGCCGCATGATCGCTGTGGCTCATGCTTGACATCGCCGACGTTTTGGAGAGCCTATGTTCGCCCCGTATAATACTCTGGACGCCCACGAGGTCTGGAAGACGGTGCTCGGCAGTCTCGAGATGCAGATGACGCGCGCCACCTTCGACACCTGGATCAAAAACACGAGCGTCGTCTCCTACGAAGACGGCCAGTTCGTGATTGGCGTGCCCAATACGTATGCGGTCGAGTGGATCGAGAACCGCTTACACGGCGTTATCCAGCGCATTGCCGGCAACACGATGCGGCGCTCGGTGGATTTTCGCTTCGTCGTCAAGCCGCCCAGCCTGCGCGACAACGGCGCGCTGCCGCTTCATGATCGCGATGAGGAGGACGAGCGCCCGGAACCTGTGATGACCATGCAGCCTACAGCGGTACTGAACCCCAAATACGTGTTCGAGATGTTCATCGTCGGCGCGAACAACCGGCTGGCGCACGCGGCGGCGCTGGCCGTCGCCAACAACCCGGCCCATGCGTACAATCCCCTGTTTATCTACGGCGGCGTCGGGCTGGGCAAAACGCACTTGCTGCATGCCATCGGGCACGTGGCCCAGCGCACCGCCCTGCATGTCACCTACGTCTCGTCCGAAAAATTTACCAACGATCTGATCAACTCCATCCGCTCGCAGAACACCGAAGAGTTCCGCCGCATCTATCGCAATACGGATATCTTGTTGATAGACGACATCCAGTTCATCGCCGGCAAGGAGAGCACGCAGGAAGAGTTCTTCCACACCTTCAACAGCCTGCAGGCCGATAACAAGCAGATCGTGATGACGAGCGACCGCGCGCCCAAAGCCATCCAGACCCTGGAAGAGCGGCTGCGCTCGCGCTTCGAAGGCGGCATGATCGCCGATATCCAGGCGCCCGATCTCGAAACGCGCATCGCCATCCTGCGCTTCAAGGCCGAGAGCCTATCCATCAAGGTGCCGTCGGAGGTGCTGACCCACATTGCCCAGCGCGTCCAGAGCAACATCCGCGAACTGGAAGGCGCGCTGACCCGCGTGGTGGGCCGCGCCGAACTGCTCAATCAGCCCCTGACGATGGACCTCGCGGTCTCGGCGCTGGAAGATGTGCTGGCCTATCGCGGCGTGCACACGGTGGACGACGTGGTCGTCGCGGTCGCCAAGTTCTATCACCTTGACCCCGAGCAGCTGCGCGGGCGCGACCGCAGTAAGGAAGTCGCCTATGCGCGCCAGATTGCCATGTACCTGGCGCGCGAGGAAACCGATACCTCCCTGCCGCAGATTGGCGCGGCCCTGGGCGGGCGCGATCACACGACCGTCATGTATGGCTACGACAAGATCGCCGCGCAGATCGAATCCGACGAGCAGATGCGCCGCGAAGTGCTGACGATAAAAGGTATGCTGTTCAACACCCGCGAGCGCGCAACGGGCTAAAAACGGGCTCGTTCCCCCCCAACACGGCCTCGCCGTCTCATAAAATATCCTCAATTCTACTTAACATATTACGCGGTTTTATCTACCACATGTGGATAACTGCCATATTTCTGTGGATAAATACCCTGTTTTGGGGATAACTTCCCTTTGTGCGAATTGTGATAACACAACATTTTGTTGGGACGCGCGGGGAATACCACTAGAGGTAGGTTTAAGGGCATAAAGAGCAACTTCTCCACAACAATCCGGCCCGTCGCGGTGGCGAGCCGCGGTGGGAAGCCTGTGGGGCGGGTTCGATGCGCCCCGCAATAGTCATGCTTCCACTTGGGTTTTTGGCTTCATTTCTCTTGACAACCGCGCCGCGCGCGACTATAGTTGCACCAACTGGCGCGCTATCGAGCGCCGTTTCGATGACAGGCGGAGGGGAAGCCGTATGTCACGTCATGGTCGCCAATGGGGCATCGTCTTATCGCTTGCCGGCATCTTGTTTGCTTTCTGCGCTATCGTCTTCGCGTCTGCTGGTGTCGCCGCGCCAGCGGCTTCGGCTTCGGACAGGTTGCCGCGTGCATCCGGCCTGTCCTTCAATGGACTGCGCCTTTCCTCTCTACTGACCACCACCATCCCGGTTAGCATCACCGATAGCGGACTCGATCCCGCTTTCATCACAATCACGCTCGGCTCGGCGGTGGTCTGGACCAATCACGCCAGCGTAACGACCCGCCTGATCATCCAGCCGCCGAATAAGCTTTATCTGCCCATTCTAGAGAACCCCGGCTCGCCGGCTATCGCCTCGACGCCTAACCCCGACCCACTCAGCGGTGGGCCTTTGAGCACCGGGTGGGATAGCGGCAGTCTGGCCCCCGGCCAATCGTACACGTACACCTTCAATGGCCTGGGGGATTATGAGTACCAGACGATTACCGGCGTGAGCGCGCTCGGCGTTGTGACGGTTATCCTCGAGCCAACCCCAACCGCGACGCCGACGGCCACCAGCACATCAACGCCGACCGATACTAGCACACCCACTGCTACACCGACTGACACCGCGACGCCAACCGCTACGCCCACTGACACCGCGACACCAACGGCTACGGCCACTGACACATCAACGGCCACGCCCACCGACACCAGCACGCCGGCGGTCACACCGACCGATACTAGCACGCCGACGGTTACGAACACGCCTGTCGCTACCGATACTGCCACAGCGACCTCCACGAGCACGTCAACACCAACCGATACTAGCACGCCGACGACTACGAACACGCCTGTTGCTGCCAACACGTCAACGGCTACACCGACTGACACCGCGACGCCGACCGTCACCAACACGCCAACGACTACCAGCACCGCGACGGCTACAGGTACATCCACTAACACACCGACGGCCACCAGCACGCCTGCCAATACCGGAACACCAACCCGCACGCCGACCGCCACCCGTACCCCCACGGCTACAGGCACTCCTACTCGAACGCCGACCGCAACCGCCACGGCGACCCAGTCGCCCGACTTTCTGTTGAGCGCGCAACCGATCTCCCAGACTGTGTTTATCGGTCAGTCCATTACCTATACCATCCAGTTGACCTCGGTGGCGGGGTACGCCAGCGGCGTGAACTTGAGTGTCAGCGGCCTGCCCGCCGGCATCCTCGCGCAGTTCGGCGCCAACCCGCTGATACCCACGGCCAGCACCGCGCTGACGATCACCACCCAGCCCACCGCTGTGCTCTCGATGTCCGCGCTGACCGTCATGGCGGCGGACGGCAATATCACGCACACCACCGCGATCACGCTGGGCGTTGACAGCAATCTGGTGAACGTCTGCGGGACTATCAGTAGTGACACAGTCTGGCATACCCCTTACACGTATATCATGACCTGCGGGGTGAGCGTGGGCGCGGGAGTGACGCTAACGGTAGAGCCCGGCACCGTCGTCAAGTTCGCCAGCAACACGTCCTTGACGGTACAAGGGCAGGCGGTGCTGAACGCCAGCGGCACCTTGACCAGCCCGATCACCTTCACCTCGATCAAGGATGACACGGCGGGCGGCGACACCAATGGCGACGGCGGCGCGAGCACGCCCGCGCCGGGCGACTGGTACTACCTGAACGCGCAAGCCAGCGGCAGTGCCACCCTGCCCGATGGGCGCTTGAATCTGGACTACGCGACCGTGCGCTACGGCGGCGAGGGTGGTGGTTATGACGTGATCGTGCAGGGGGCAGCGAGCGTGAACCACTCCACCATCGCGCTGTCGGGACTCTACGGGCTGTACGTGAGCGCCGGCTCCAACCCCAGTTCCACCGTGGCGGTCTCCAATACCCTCATCAGCAACAACGCTTGCTGTATGCCGCGCTGACGCTCTACAACGCCGCGCCGACCATGACCAACAACCTCATCGCCGGCTGGAACTACCCCGTGCAGATCGTGGGCGGCTTCCCGCAGTACACGCCGGCCTACAGCGGCAACGACTTCGGCGGCAACCAGCATCTGGCGGTGGCGGTCAACGGCACCCTGACCGGCGGGACGTGGCAGAACTACGGGGGCTACTTGCACGCGGCGGTGGGTCAGGTGGTGGTGCCGTCGCTGGTGACGCTGACGGTGGCGGCCGGCAGTGTGGTCAAGTTTGAGCAAGGGGCGTATTTGACCGTGCAGGGACAGGCAGTGTTGAACGCCAGCGGCACGCTGACCAACCCGATCACCTTCACCTCCATCAAGGACGACACCGTGGGCGGCGACAGCAACGGCGACGGCGGCGCGAGCACGCCCGCGCCGGGCGACTGGCTCTACCTCAACGCGCAAGCCAGCGGCAATGCCGTCCTGCCCGATGGGCGCTTGAACCTGGACTATGCGACGGTGCGCTACGGCGGGGGTGGGGGTTATGACGTGATCGTGCAGGGGGCAGCGAGCGTGAACCACTCCACCATCGCGCTGTCGGGACTCTACGGGCTGTACGTGAGCGCCGGCTCCAACCCCAGTTCCACCGTGGCGGTCTCCAATACCCTCATCAGCAACAACTGTTGAGCGGCAACGTCATCACCCACAGCGGTGGCTTGCAGAGCGTCGGACTGACCCTCAACAACTCCGCGCCGACCCTGACCAACAACCTCGTCAGCGGCTGGAACTACCCGGTGCTGATCAACGGCGGCTTCCCGCAGTACACGCCGACCTATAGCGGCAACGACTTCAGCGGCAACCAACATCTGGCGGTGGAGGTCACCGGCTATCTGACCAGCGGGACGTGGCAGAACTATGGGGGCTATGCGCACGTGATGGCAGGCATCGTGACGGTGCCGCCGCTGGCGACGCTGACGGTGGCGGCGGGCAGTGTCATCAAGTTTGAGTATGGGGCGTATTTGACGGTGCAGGGACAGGCAGTGTTGAACGCCATGGGCACGCTCACCAACCCGATCACTTTCACCTCGATCAAGGATGACACGGCGGGCGGCGACACCAACGGCGACGGCGGCGCAAGTACGCCCGCGCCGGGCGACTGGTACTATATCTACGCGGCGGCCAGTGGCAACGCTACCCTGCCCGACGGGCGCTTGAATCTGGACTATGTGACCGTGCGCTACGGCGGGGGCGGGGGTCATGACGTGGTAGTGACCGGGTCGGCGAGTGTGGACCATTCCACCATCGCGCTGTCGGCATACTTCGGGCTGTACTTGGGCGCCGGTTCCAACCCCAGTTCGACGGTGGCGGTCTCCAATACCCTCTTCAGCAACAATGCTAGCTACGGCCTCTACGCGACGGGGGTGAACCTGCAAGTTATCAGCTCGACCTTCAGCAACAATGCCAGTTACGGCCTCTACGCCGAGGGGGCGAGCCTGCAGGTCATCAGTTCGACCGTGGCGGCGGACAGCGCGGTCGCTCCGGGCGGGCAGGGAATGTATCTGGGCAACGCGCCGAGCACGCTCTTGAGCGGCAACGTCTTCACGCACAGCGGCGGTCTGCAGAACGTCGCGTTGGTGCTGAACAACTCCTCGCCGACCCTGACCAACAACCTCATCGCCGGCTGGAACTACCCGGTGCAGATCACCGGCGGCTTCCCGCAGTACACGCCGACCTACAGCGGCAACGACTTCAGCGGCAACCAGCATCTGGCGGTGGAGGTCACCGGCAACCTGACCGGCGGGACATGGCAGAACTATGGGGGCTACGTGCCTGTGATGGTAGGCACGGTGACGGTGCCGCCGCAGGCGACGCTAACGGTGGCGGCGGGCAGTGTCGTCAAGTTAGAGAGCGGGACGACCCTGAACGTGCTGGGGCAAGGGACGTTGAATGCAATCGGCACGGCGCAGAACCCGATCATTTTCACCTCGATCAAGGACGACACGGTGGGCGGGGATACCAACGGCGACGGCGGCGCCACCACACCCGCGCCGGGCGACTGGGCCTACATCTATACGCAGGCCAGCGGCAGTGCCACCCTGCCCGACGGGCGCTTGAATCTAGACTATGTGACCGTGCGCTACGGCGGCGCGGGTGGCAGTTTTGACGTGATCGTGCAAGGGGCGGCAAGTGTGGACCACTCCACCATCGCGCTGTCGGCATACTACGGGCTGTACTTGGGCGCCGGTTCCAACCCCACTTCGACGGTGGCGGTCTCCAACACCCTCTTCAGCAACAACATCGGCTACGGCCTCTACGCCGAGGGGACGAGCCTGCAGGTCATCAGTTCGACGGTGGCGGTGGATAGCGCGGTCGCGCCGAACGCACAAGGCATCTATCTGGGCAACACGCCGAGCGCGCTGTTGAGCGGCAACGTCATTACCCACAGCGGCGGCCTGCTGAACGTCGGGCTGGTGCTGAACAACTCCGCGCCGACCATGACCAACAACATTGTCAACGGCTGGAACTACCCGGTGGAGATCGTCGGCGGATTCCCGCAGTACACGCCGACCTACAGCGGCAACGACTTCGGCGGCAACCAGCATCTGGCCGTGGCGGTCACCGGCTACCTGACCGGCGGGACGTGGCAACAGTACGGCGGCTATCTACACGTGATGCTGGGGCAGGTGGTGGTGCCGGCGCTGGTGACGGTGACGGTGGCGCCCGGCACCGTCGTCAAGTTTGAGATCAATGCGTACTTGCTCGTGCAGGGGCAGGCGGTGCTGAACGCCATGGGCACGCTGACCAACCCGATCACCTTCACCTCCATACGGGACGACACGGCGGGCGGCGACACCAACGGCGACGGCAACGCGACCACGCCCGCGCCCGGCGACTGGTACTACCTCTACGCAGTGGCCAGCGGCAGTACCACCCTGCCCGATGGGCGCTTGAATCTGGACTATGTGACCGCGCGCTACGGTGGCGCGGGCGGTGGTTATGACCTATTGGCGGGGTCGGTGAGCATAGACCACTCCACCATCGCGCTGTCGGCAAACATCGGGCTGTACGTGTTTGCCGGCTCCAATCCCAGCTCCCGCGTCGCCATTTCTAACACGCTATTTGTCACCAACACCTATGGCGTCTATATCTCTGGCATCAATCCGGCGATCAACAACCTGAATAGCTTCTACGGTAACAGCGTTTACGGCCTCTTCAACGATCATTCAACCGGCGTGACCGTGGATGCGAAGAACAACTGGTGGGGCAGCGCCAGCGGGCCGACGAATCCGAGCAACCCATCAGGCACCGGCGACGTCGTCAGCGATTTCGTCCTCTTTGATCCGTGGACGGGCAAGGCCAACTAGCCAAATGGTCTTCCATCTGAAATGCGCCGCCTACGGCTGTTGCAAAGTCGCTTGACGCGGTTTGTGTTTTGTGCCCATCTGTAGGGGCAGGGCTTGCCCCTGCCCGCACCAGGGCGGGTGCAAGACCCGCCCCTACGTTCATCGGACTTTGCAACAGCCGTGTGCGC